>JAYYTT010000174.1:0-4407 GCA_036344375.1 Acidobacteriota bacterium
GGCGTACAGCCAGTTGAACAGCGCGGTACGAGCGCCCCCGACATGAAGCTCGCCAGTGGGAGACGGCGCGAAGCGGACGCGCACTTCGGAGGACTTAGGCATGTCAAACCTCTTTCAAGTATTTAAAGGCTTAGAAGCAACTTCAGTGTGAGCGGAGGCCGAAGAAAGGGAAATATGGGGCTCGCTTTGCCTCCCAGGCCGTCCTGTTGGGCGATCCTCTTGGGATGGTAGCTTAGGCTTGGGAGCCTCGCCAGCTTGGCAGAGTATCAAAGAGTCCGCTAATGACCGCCAGGTCTGACAAACCCACAAACATCACAGATTTCGGCTGTTCGTGTGGTGATCGTGACTACGACGGCGCTTGTAATAAGAACGGCAGCTAGAACGTAGCCAAAACCCAAGAACCAACCGGCGAGCGCACTCCAAAACGCTAGCACTGCTAGCAAAACGGCGCCGAACGGACTGAAGCGGTGACGCCGGGTTGCCTGCCAAGAGTCAGCAGCGTCGCACTCTGGGCAACGCTGCCAATCAGGTGTAGCAATGTTGCTTCCGTTAGCCGGTCCGGAGTTCATCTTCAAAAGGCCTCGGGGACTTGCGGCGTGGTAAAAGATTGAAGATTCATGGTGACTTTGCCAAAGCGAGCACGCCAGATCATATGGCGGAGGGGGTGGGATTCGAACCCACGGCACCGGGGTTACCGATGCAACGGCTTAGCAGGCCGCCCTATTCGTCCACTCTAGCACCCCTCCGCAGGCGGAGGGAGAAGGATTCGAACCTTCGGACCGCGTAAAACGGTCAACGGTTTTCAAGACCGCCGCCTTAAGCCAGACTCGGCCATCCCTCCCGCGCTAGAATTGTACCGCGAAGGTCGAAGGATCGTTGATATGAGGTAGAGAAAGGAAATCTTGCATGCGCGTTGACCAATATAGCTGGTGCCTCGGTTGCCTTGTCTTGGCCCTGGTAGCGACGGGGTGTTCAGCACCTGCTTCCAATACGGAAGAAGCTTTTCAAGCAATGGCGGTTGCCTCACTTGCCCAGATCGAGGGCGAGACGGAACTTGCTGGATTACGTGACGAGGTCGAAGTGCTTCGTGATCGCTGGGGTGTCCCGCACATCTACGCTCACAACACCGACGACCTGTTTTTTGCCCAGGGGTATATCGCAGCGCAGGACAGGCTTTGGCAGCTTGATATGTGGCGTCGTTGGTTGGAGGGAAGGACGGCTGAGATTTCCGGTCCGGAGCGTTTCGAGGCTGACCGCATGATGCGACTACTGTCTTGGCGTGGTGGCCTGAGTGAAGAAGAGTTGGGTAGCTATCACCCGGAAACGGAACGTATCCTCGAAGCATTTGTTGGGGGGATCAACGCTTTCATCGAAGATAGTGCTGACAATCTCCCGGTGGAATTCAAGCTCACTGGTCTTCGGCCAGAACCCTGGACGCTTGAGACGCCCACCTTGCGATCGACCCTCAGCGGCGTCGGCGGAAACATCGCTTCTGATTTGCGATTGGCGCAGCGTGTCGCTTCAATGGGTGCCGAAGAAGCCAACCGAAGAGCAAACCCTGATCCTTTCTACGAACTTGTGGTTCCAGACGGGTTTGATCCAGAGATTATTACTGGCGAGGTTCTCAGAGCCTTTTCAACCCGTGCCGGGCGCGGATTTGCTGTCGATCTCCTGCCCGAATACCGACAGCTGGAGACCGTTGCGAACGGCAGTCCGGTTGTGAACAGAATGTTGGCAGGGTTGCAATGGTTGCCACCAATGCCGCCCGGGTATCGTGATGAAATTGGTAGCAATAACTGGGTAGTAGCTGGACGTCTGAGTGCCTCTGGATTGCCTATGTTGGCAAACGACCCCCACCGTCAGGTAACTAACCCATCACTTCGTTACCTTGCCCACCTAGAGGCTCCGGGCTGGAGTGTTATCGGAGCTGGAGAGCCGGCCCTCCCTGGGATAGCGATTGGGCACAACGAGCACGTTGCGTGGGGCTTGACAATCGTTGGCACCGACCAAACCGACGTGTTTGTCGAACAACTACACCCCGATGACCCGTCACGTGTTCTTTACAGGGGCCAGTTCGAACCCCTTCGGGTTGAGCGCGAAACAATAGCTATCAAGGGCGAGTCGCCGCGCGAGGTCAATTTCGAGTTTAGTCGTAACGGTCCAATTATCTACAAGGATATCGATCGAGGGGTTGCATACGCGGTCCGGTCGTTCGCGCAAGAGCCTGGCACTGCGCCCTACCTTGGGTCCCTTCGTGCTGACCAGGTTAGTGACTGCATCGAGTTTCTTGATGCGATGTCTGCCTGGAAGCATCCGTCTGAGAATATGATCTGTGGAGATGTTGATGGCAATATCTCATGGCGTGCGGCAGCCCTGACGCCTAACCGCACAGGGCCGACACCATGGTATGGCCGTTTGCCGGTACCAGGCAGCGGCGAGTATGGATGGGACGGCTTTCGCGACGACCTTCCTGAGGAGCTGAACCCCGAGCGGGGTTGGATCGCAACCGCAAACCACAACATTCAACCACCGGGGTTTCACCCGCCGATCATGTTCAAAACGGCGCAACGAGCGGCACGTTATGAGCGTATAGCCGAAGTGCTATCAACGGGTGGCAGCTCTGACGGAAGATTCACAATCGAGGACTTTCAACGCTTGCAGCTTGATGCCTTTTCGGCCGCCGGTGCAAATGCTGTGTCATTGTTCGAAGGGTGGACTTCCGAAGATCTTGATGTCGAATGGGCCCGACAGCAGATTGCCGGCTGGGATGGAACCTTCGATCGGTCGAGCACTGCTGCTGCCCTTTATCTCACATGGCGAGGCAGTGTTGAGGGGGCAATACTCGATGAAGCGCTACCCGTTGAAGAGCGGCGTGCTGCGGTCGAAGATGGCTTACGACGAACACTTGATGTTATGTCAGAGCTTGGAAGTGATCGTTCACAGTGGCGGTGGGGGCGGCTCAACATTGCCACTTTCGAGCATTCGCTCTTGGCGGTTTACGATCAGATCTCGGTCGAAAAGAGCGGGGGTGCCGGCACCGTTTATTCTAACGGTGCAACCTTTCGTGAAATTCTCGACATGGATGATTGGGAGAAAGGAATATCAACGACATCACCAGGCCAGTCTGGCCAGCCGGGCAGTCCCCACTACGGTGATTTGATTGAGAGCTGGGCAGGCGGCGATTACTTCCCGCTTGCTTACGCCCGTGCTGCAGTTGAGGAAGTTACGGTACATCGTCTCGTGTTGAAGCCTTTGGCCTCCGTGAGTCGCTAACGAAGAACTGCGCAGGATCGAATTTCTCTGCCGTCACACTGGAGTTTAAAGATGAAGCGATTTGTTCTGACGATGGTGTTTGTTCTTGTGGCTAGCCCCATGGCTTTTGCTACCTGGTCGGTTGTTGCCGTCAACGCTACGACCGGTGAGGTTGTAGTTGCCTCAGCGACATGTGTTGCGCAGTCACGCTTTAGTGGTTTCCCTGCCCGAGATCTTATGGACATCCAGGCGATTGTAGTGCCGGGAAAGGGCGCCGCTGCGGCGCAGGCAGGTGTCGACAGAACTCGAACAAATCAGCAACTGATCTTCGATGAGATTGCTAAAGGAACCGATCCTGCTGAGATAATAGTTATGTTGGAACAGGACCCGGATATCGACTCGCGACAGTTTGGCATTGTTGATATGAGCGGGAGGACGGCGGGCTACTCGGGAGCTGGTAATAGTGCAGCTTCTCTCCATGCCACAGGGCGGATTGCTGCTGAGCCAATCTATTACGCTATTCAAGGCAACATCCTGGCTAACAATCGCGTCGTCTATGATGCCGTCCACGCGTTGAGAACGACGGAAGGCACTCTCACTGACCGCGTCATGGCTGCGATGGAAGCCGCGGATGCTAACGGTGGAGATAAACGCTGTACTTGCGAGTCAAATCCGTTGCCGGATGCTCCGTGTGATGGCAAGACGGCACACGTTGCCTATATCGTTCGTGCCGATGCAACCGATTCATCCGGTGAGTCGTACAACGATGGTGACTACGCCCTGTACATTAGTGTCACCGACGAAGATATTGCTTCAGATGAAAATGCGAACCCTGTTAAGACATTGCGCCTTCGCTATGACACTTGGAAGGCGCAAAAAAGTTTGCGCTGATCAACTCAGCGGGGCGATGGCTCGTCTCAGTCTTAGCTGCTAAAACGTTGCGTTAGAAAACAAAAGGCGCTCGTGCTCCTCGACATCTGCAAGGGTACGAGCGCCTTTTGTTAAGAGTCCCTTAGTTAGCGCTGATATGTTTGATCTCGCTTATGACGAGGATTTTTGCGCCGCCACGTTCAGCGTATTCACCGGTGATCTCGACCGTGTGACTTGCGTGGGCTTTCAGGTCGGCGTTAGGTGACTGCATTGAAGCGCTCGAGG
>JAYYTT010000175.1:0-6455 GCA_036344375.1 Acidobacteriota bacterium
CTTGCATGTCGATACGAAAATCGCCTCCGGGAAGCAAAACCACCGTAGTTCGAGTGAAGCTCAGATCGTGAGCGGTTGCCCTTGGAACAGCCAGCAAGGCAAAGACGGCGATAATGGTAGCTGCAGGCAAGAAACAGTAGCGTGGCAGGTTCCATGCACGCGGTTCCCGGCGAGGGACGGCCCTATAGCGTTTGTTGCGCACAGCCAACTTTGACAAAGAATTCTCCGCAAGGTCAAGGGCGGAAGATCGCCCGTCAAGAATTTTACCAGTGAGCAACGTCCGAGCTACAGTTGACCTTCCAAGCATGACTGACCTTTTCAAGAGTCGTCATCTCGGTCACAATTCTGAGCATTCCACGAACTTTAGGTCCTATTTGCTAACTGCCAACAGTCCGGGAGCGCACCAATGAAGCAAACTGATGACTTTCCTGCTGCTCGTCCACGCCGATCGCACTTGTTATTGGTTCTCTTTGTCCTAGCCGCCGGCTCGACAGCGTGCTCACTCATGGTTAACACGCCTGACCGGGAGAGTCCCGGATTCGCTGTCGATTCGATTCGCCAGGAGGATATGCGTGCCGATCTGTTTTTTCTGGCTTCCGACGCAATGAATGGGCGTGCGGCAACTAGCCGAGATGTGGCAATCACTAGCGAGTTCATCAAGGCTCGGTTCCAACGGCTCGGATTGATTCCAGGTGGTCCTGAAAACTCGTACTTTCAGGCGTTCAACTTAGTGTCGGCGACGCTTGGAGACGGTGATAATTCGCTGGTGATCGACGGTATTGATACCGGAGGATTACGCCGACGGTCGATCGGAGAGGATTATTACACGCTAAATTTCAGTGCCTCCGGTTCGGGTAGTGGCGAGCTCGCCTACGCTGGATTCGGCATCGTCGAGCCGCGGCTCGGTTACGATGACTACCAGGGCGAGAGCGTGGAAGGCAAGATCGTTTTGGTGCTCGATAGGGAACCCGGAGTTACTGACCCTGCGAGTCCCTTTGATGGTGTGGTTACTGCTGAGCAGTCGCGGGATTGGCGCAAAGCGTTGGTGGCACAGGAGCGGGGTGCTGCAGGGATTTTGTTTGTGAGCGATGTGCACAACCGACCTGAGAATACAGACTACACATCTGCGGCGGAGAACTACTGGCGCGTTAGTCAACGCCCGCGCGTCACCCTTGAAACTTGGATGGACAAGATCGAGATTCCGGCCGCACGCGTTTCGGTACAACTCGCCGAGCGTCTAGTTGCCGAAAGTGGGCAAACCCTCGAGCACCTATCTGCCGGAGCGGAGTCTGAAAGCGGCCATGGGGTCCTTGCCATTCCAGGCCCGAACGTTCAGATCAACGCATCAGTTAGTCGCCAAGCGATTCCAGCACGCAACGTACTTGCAATGGTCGAGGGATCGGATCCCGACGTGGTCGACGAGGTGGTAATCATCTGTGCCCACTTCGACCATGATGGAGCCAATGAACAGGGTGTTTTTAACGGCGCGGATGACGATGGTTCTGGGACGGTCGCATTGCTGGACATTGCCGAAGCCTATGCTCTGGCGGCTGCTCGTGGAGAGGGCCCGCGTCGCACGGTGCTGTTCGCTGCCTGGGATGCGGAAGAGCGGGGGCTGCTCGGTGCTTGGTATTACACAGAGGTTCCAACCTTCTCGCTCGGGAGTACAGTTGCGGTGCTCAACATGGACATGATCGGACGGAACGAGGAAGTTCCAGCCGATGGAGGCAATCGGTTTCGTGGCCTGGAACCGCAAACGGCTGAGTCAAACGCCAATGCAATCAACATTATGGGGTACTCCCACAGTTCCGACCTTCGAGACGAGGTCTCGGAGGCCAATTCGCAGATCGGTCTCGAGCTTAAGTTTCGTTATGACAACAACAGTTCAAACCTGTTGCGGCGATCAGATCACTGGCCGTTCTTACAGGTTGGTGTGCCGGCCACCTTTTTTCATACTGGCCTGCACCCCGATTACCATCGATTTAGCGACACTCCGGATCGCATCAACTACCCGAAAATGGAAAAGATCGCTCGGCTCGTTTACATGACGAGTTGGAGTCTGGCGAACAACGATGGCCGTCCAAGCCTCGACCGTGACCTGTAGTGATCGAAACAAAAGAAGGACGTAACATGAGACGTCTGGTGGTATTGGTCCTCCTGATGACAACACTTGGCGTCGTTGCTTCGAGTGAGCTCACTGCTGAATTCGAGGTGGCGCCTAGACTTGTCTCGGATGGAGATTGGCCGATGTGGGGAAGCACGCTGACCCGCAATATGGTTTCGGACGCGACAGGATTGCCGGCCGAGTGGGATACCGATACCGGTCTGAACGTTAAATGGGTTGCGGCACTTGGATCAGCGAGCTACGGCAACCCAGTGGTTGCTGATGGCAAGATCTTCATCGGTACCAATAACGAGCTCATGCGTGCCCCTGATGTCGCCGGTGACAAGGGCATCGTAATGGCATTTCGGGAATCGGACGGCGAGTTTCTCTGGCAGATGGTGCACGACAAGCTAGAAAGCGGGCAGGTTAACGACTGGCCATTCCAGGGCATCTGTTCTTCGCCTACCGTTGATGGTGACCGTCTCTACTACGTGAGCAACCGCGGGGAAGTCGTTGCTCTCGATACCGAAGGTTTTCTCGATGGTGAAAACGATGGGTTATTCACCGATGAGGTCCGTGCTGGTGAAGTGGATGGTGATGTCGTATGGAGTTTCGACATGATTGGTCAGCTCGATGTATTCCCCCACAATATGACCAGCAGCTCCCCAGCTGTCTACGAAGACCTAGTGATTGTTAATACATCAAACGGTCGGGACGAGGAGGGCCATCTGCCGTCACCGCACGCTCCCGATCTGATCGCGCTAGACAAGCATACTGGGGAGCTCGTGTGGCGTGCTTCGCCGCTCGGCGAACAAATTCTGCATGGCCAATGGTCATCTCCAGCGGTAGCCGAGATCGACGGTGTTATGCAAGTTGTCATTGGCCAGGGAGATGGCTGGGTCCGTGGTTTCGAAGTTACTACTGGTTCAATGTTGTGGGAGTTTGATACCAACCCGATCGATGCGGAGTATCCGCGCACCCGCAACAACATTATTTCCACGCCGGTGATCTGGGAGAACAAGGTGTTCGTTGCCAACGGGCAGGATCCAGAAAACGGCGAGGGGCGTGGTCGTCTCCATGCGATCGATGCAACGCAGCGCGGGAACGTTACTGAGTCAGGTTTGGTGTGGCGTGTTGAAGAGATCCGCCGCTCGTTATCAACGGCGGCAATTCACGACGGGTTGTTGTATTTGGCTGATTTTAGCGGCTTTTTCCGCTGCTTCGACGTTAGCACCGGGGAGGAAGTATGGATGTACGATACCTTCGCGGCAGTGTGGGGCTCTCCGCTGGTCGCCGACAGCAAGGTTTACCTTGGAGACGAGGATGGTGACGTTATTGTCTTGCGTGTTGGCCGGGAAATGGAAGAGCTTGCCGAGATGAACCTTGGTAGTTCGATCTATGGTGCGCCAGTTGTGGCTAACGGCGTGCTCTATATAAACACCAGGAGCGAGCTCTACGCTCTAGTGCAGCAGTAATCTATCGGTCACTGGTCCCTTCAGCGATGGCATAAAGCCGATCACCGGCGCGGATGTAGAAGTGTCCATTTGATACTGCTGGCGTGCTTAGCGTGTAGCCCGGAAGCGAATTGGTGGCCAAGATTTCGAACTCGCGCCCGGCCCTGTACACACTGGTAACTCCGTCCTCACTGATGATGTAGATTTTGCCTTCTACTAGGATTGGAGAGGCGCTGTAGGTGCCGGGTTCAATACGCTGGTTTGTATAAACGACCTCGCCGGTCGCAATATCCAGGCAATGGACAACGCCATTGTCTCCGACGATATATAAAAGTTTGCCGTCCGAGACTGGTGTGGGTACGTCAGGGCCGTCGCCGAAAGACCACAACAGATGTGATGTCGTTACATCGCCGCGCCCGCCTGCCTTCAGTGCCAGCATTGGTCGAACCCGGGTGGGGGCGATGATGATTTCTCCAATGACCAGTGGTGAGGCGATGATCCGGTAGTTACGGTCGTTCCGAGGGTTGAGACCGTCAGCACGCCAGAGCTCCTCACCAGTTTCGAGGTTGTGACCGGTTACTACGTCGCCGCCGGTGACAACAATTTCTTTTACTCCATCGTATTGCAGCAAGGCTGGCGTACTGTATGAGTCTGGAGATTCACTGATAGCGTCGGTTGGGCGTTCTACCATCCAAACCGTCTCGCCAGTCATCTTGTTTATGCGCAGCACATAGGACGGATCGTCGGTCTTCATGCCATGCAGCACTTGCACGTAGAGCGCATCTTCGTGCAGTAGCGGCGACGAAGCGAAGCCCCAGTTAAGGCCGAACTTCCAGTAATCGTTAGATATGTTGCGCGCCCAGATTTCCGTGCCTTCGAAGTCGAAGGCACGCAACCAGCCGGTCCCAGTCATTACCCAGACGTACTTTCCGTCTGTGACAGGCGAGGGGGACGACATGTTTTGCTTGCGCTCCTGGTGGTCCCCATCACTAAGGAACTTCTTCCATATGATTGAGCCATCATGGCGATTGACGCGCCACAACTCGACGTTCAAGTCTCTGGATTGTGCGGGAGGCTGCACAGGGGTGGCCTGACTTTGACGCCGCCGGCGACCATACCCGCCTCCACCACCTCGTTGAACATATGAAACAGTCAAAAAAATGGTGTCATCCCAGATAATTGGGGTGGAGCCTGTCCACGCTGGCATTTCAAGCGTCCAGGAAATGTTTTCAGTATCGCTCCAGGTAATTGGTAGCCCCGTCTCGCTGGTTGTTCCGTCGAGATTGGGCCCACGCCACTGGGGCCAGTTTTCGGCCGCGGGGGAACTCTCTGCGCTGACCTTGTTGGTGTTGACCGCGACGATGGCAACGCCGGCGACCATGAATGAAAGGATTGTCAGTCCAAACGTCTTTCTCACTGGGTAATCGTCCTTATCAGCCGTTGGGAAATTGCTTAGTGCTTCTAGCACTAGATTCGCCCACGTGTTTATCGATTTGAATGACTGTGCGGCGCACCCTGTTCGTGGGCGCGCTGGTGAGCATGTTCATCGTCCTTGATTTTGCTTCCACTGCCAAGTGTGGCAATCATTTGCGTTCTGCTGGGGGACATGTCCAGATGGTGATCTACCGCCAAGTGCTGACGCAACGGTTCGTAACCGAAGTCGTCTTCGAAGTCCCGCCAAACGCTGTGGATATGATTGGCGTTGTTTTGAGTATTGTCATATTCGATGACGAACGTTGGACCTTGGATCCTATAGTAATGCCCCTCACCGGGTTCAGTGCTGCCGGCCCAGGCAAAATGAACGCGCTCGACTCCAGCCTGACGAATTTTTGCCATCTGGTAATCGAGTAGAGCAGGATTCATGCGGTCGCCGTAGACGTCCATTAACTCCATGAGAATAGCGTGCTGGCCCTCGTTAATGTCGGCGACCGAAATTCCCTCGGGAGCCCCCATTTCGGCCCGTTGAAAATTCTCTGTGAGGATATCTTGAGGGGCTTCACCGGCCAGGATTACGTGAGCGCGTTGCCCTTCATCAAACGAATTGAGCAATTCAAAACCAAGGTCTTGCTCACGGGAGAACGGGCTCAGTCCAGCGTGGACTTCTGAGTCTTCGGGGACCCGGGCCGGATTTCCGCCGAAGAACGCTGGGGTGCCTGATACAAGATGGTTATCAACGATGGTGAAGCTAGCAGAGAAATGATGTCCTTCGAATCGCCACGCCCAGGAGCCTTCAGTGGTTGGCTTGCCGAACACCATCAAGTAGTAGTTGCCAGGGTTGCGCATCTCGCGGCCGCCCGAGGTTGAAAAGAGCAACTCTTCGAGCTGGACAATTTTGAATGCCTGCTCGGTTCCGTTTGCGCCCAGCCCATCGCCTAGCAGCGTTCGAAGATCTGTCATTTGGTCAGCATCAAGATCCCCTATCCGGAGCCCGACACGGTCGACCGGCGTATAGAACCATTCGTGCCTGATGGGATCATCAAAAGAAAACTCTGCCGACTGTATTTGCTCAGGGCTGAGCCTGCTGACCAACGCTTCCCAAGCGCCTAGCATGGGGCCTGCCGATGGGGCTTCTATGGTTACGGTTTCTTCAGGGTCAGGTTGCGTGGTTCCAGTACAAGAAACAAGGGAGAAGCCGAGAGCGGCAACGGTCGTTAGCAGTGCAGTGCCCGGTAGTATTTTTCGGATCACGGACCCTCCTCGGGATGAAAGGCAGTTAGACATTCCATATTGTCCAATGTGTACCACGAGCGAGTGGGAGATAGCACGGGGCAAAACGTCTAACCTTCAAGTCCGGCTAGCTCCCTGAAGGGTTGTCGCAACTCCTTCGGGGTACGGCAGGGGTGGTTTGATGTCGCTTCGACCCACAGGTGCTGTGTGCTGCCGGTGACCAACAATTC
>JAYYTT010000176.1:0-5293 GCA_036344375.1 Acidobacteriota bacterium
GGCTATTAGATTCATGACTGAGGCTGGCTCAGACTTGTGGTCAGCGTCTAATCCTAGTGGTGACAAGATTGCTATGATCATGATTGAGGATCCCGATTCACTAGCACGAATCGAGGAAACAGCAAACGTTCCGGGCATAGGTATTCTCGCCTGTGGCATCGGTAGTCTCACGGGTGCTCTCGGTGGAGACCGAGAGGCAGCGGAAGCCGGCAACCAGAAGGTGCTAGCCGAGGCCAAGAGAATTAGGGCCGTTGATATGATTACAGCCAATTCCAATGATGTTAGCGGTCGCGTCGAAGAAGGTTTCCTTGCTCTGCTCATGCGAGGAGCGGGGGCAGACGAAGCCATTCGGATCGGGCGTGTCGCAGCAGGACGCTAAGCGAAAATATTTTTGCAAATAACGTGGGGAGGATTCTTGTGAGCAAGACATTTTTCTTGGTTGGTGCATTGCTTCTAGTAGGGCTTGGTTCTGGAGTTGTCCTAGCACAGGATGCCCAAATGACCTTTTTTATTACCAGCGTTGGTTCTGGCAACGGTGCGGATCTCGGTGGCTTAGAGGGCGCAGATCGCCATTGTCAGGCGTTGGCTTCATCAGTTGGTGCTGGTGACAAGACCTGGCATGCCTACTTGAGCACCACGGGCCCGGGTGGTGTCAATGCACGCGACCGTATCGGCGGTGGTCCGTGGGTGAACTTCAATGGTGTGGTCGTTGCCGAAAATCTTGACCAATTGCATGGTGATAACAATCTCACCAAGGAAACGATTCTTACCGAGAAGGGGAACATAACGAACGGTCGCGGGGATGATCCAAACATGCACGATATTCTGACTGGTTCAGGCCTCGATGGAAAAGCACAAGCGGGTGAAGCTGACACGACATGCGGAAATTGGACGAGCAGTGGTGAGGGCAGCGCCTTAGTCGGTCACCATGATCGTCAGGGCGGCGGCGCTAACCCGACCTCTTGGAATTCGGCACACGCTTCCCGTGGATGCAGTCAGGCTAACCTTCAAGGTACCGGTGGTAACGGGTTTTTCTACTGCTTCGTTTCCAGGTAGCAAACCAGCAGACAAAGTAGCCA
Organism: Acidobacteriota bacterium; assembly: GCA_036344375.1. Taxonomy (GTDB): domain Bacteria; phylum Acidobacteriota; class UBA890; order UBA890; family UBA890; genus UBA890. Next base: position 1,080 of record JAYYTT010000176.1, read on the forward strand.
AGGATCTTCGTAGCCGGAATTTGGCAGCGGGGATTCAGGATAAATACTCACTGCGTCAAGAAAGAGGCCGCGCCCGGTGCTCCGGGGGCGGCCTCTTTGCTAACGCTTGTTTGCTCGTTAACGTTTATCGGCTGGCCAGGTACCGACGTAATCCGAACCGGGTGGTACCGAGCCCATGCCCATGAAGGTGAATTTCTGTAGACGCTTACCCTCATAAGTCTCTGTAGTGTAGATATTGCCCTGCGAGTCTGTGTCGATGCTGTGAACGGCGAAGAACTGACCGGGCTGACGGCCGCCGTCGCCAAAGCTGTACAGGATCTCCATGGTGGCACGCTCAATGACGTAGACCCTCATGTTCTGGCCGTCAGCCAAGTATAGAAAGCGTTGCTCATCGTCGGGAGAGAAAGCGACGTCCCAAGTCGAACCCTGTGACAGCGTCTCCGGGGCGATAATCACCTCGCTGACGTACGTGCCATCGGGCTGGAACACCTGGATTCTATCCTCGGCGCGGTCGCATACGTACAGCAGTCGGTCGTTGGACATGTCGGCACAGTGGACCGGGCCCCGGAACTGCGAAGCCGGCGTACCGCCGGGCGTGTAACGCCCGAGGTTGGCACTGTCATCCGGTTCATTGCCGTAGGCGCCCCAGAAACGTTTGAATTCCCCCGTGTCAGCGTCGACCACAACGACGCGGCGGTTAAAATAGCCGTCGGCTAAGTAAACCTCGTTTTCCTGCGGGTCGACGAACACTTTGGCGACGCGACCGAAGTTTTCAGGATCAAGGCTGTTACGCCGAGCTCGTCCACCGTCGGCCATGCGGGCACCCTTGCGGCCTACCTGCATCAGGAACTCCCCGGCCCTGGAAAACTTCAAGACGTGCGAGTCTGGACCGCCGTTGCCGCCGATCCATACGTTATCCATGTGGTCGACCTCGATGCCGTGATTCGAATCGGGCCACTCGTACTCACCCGATTCGATCGGACCACCCCATGAGCCGACAAGATTGCCTTCGGCATCGTATTCGAGGACCGGAGGCGCCGGCACGCAGCATTCACTCAGAGGTGGATCTTGAGCAGCACCTATTTCTGTCCTTCCCGAGCTCGAGAAGCTCTGTGCTGGGCGATTACGATGAACGATCCAAACGTGGTCACGGGAATCGACCGCTACCCCGATCGTGTTGCCAAGTATCCAGTGGTTTGGCATTGGCTTGGGCCAAAAGGGGTCAACCTCAAATAACGGGACCTCGTCAGGAGCTGCGGCGGCAATCGCTGCAGCTCCGTCTGCAGGCGCAGCTGGTGTCGAGGAGACAGAGTCACTTGTGCACGCCTGAACAATACCGAGGGCGAGAATCCCTGCAACAAGTGTCGTGCCAATAAGGAAATTACGCCTCATAACGTGTCCTCCAATGGCCATTGATGAGCCCTGTTTGGGGCCTAGTGCTAACAGTATACTTGCTTAAATATTTTGTGGACTGGAAATAGGCTATGCAGTTTCTCGACATTCGTCCAGGGAGACACCATCTTGGCACCGCACCGTAATTCGGTTGTTGGTATCGGTCTCGTGGCCGTAATGCTGGTGCTTCTGACGGCCGCGATCCCATCTGTCTCGGTGGCCCACGACATTGCTTCGGACGTCACAATCCAAGCTTTTGTCAAACCCGAAGGACAGCGGCTCTATTTCCTGGTCAGGGTTCCGCTGGAAGCCATGCAGGACTATGAGTTTCCACAGTTTGACCGGGGATACATTGACATTGAAGCCGCCGATTCAATGCTACGTGACGCGGCCATTTGGTGGATTGCAAACGCCGTCGACTTATACGAAGACGGAACCCGACTTGCTCAGGGAGAACTTGCTGCAGTCCATATTTCGCTTCCGTCTGATAGGTCCTTTCGTTCTTATGAGGAAGCTTTTGCCAATGTGACCGGACCGTCGCTGCCGGGACGCCCCCAGCTTCCATGGCAACAGGCTTTGCTCGACGTACTGTTCGAATACCAAATCGAAAAAGACGCGGCCAGGTACTCCATAGACCCCAAATTTGCGCGCCTCGGGATTCGCACTACCACAGTCCTGCGCTTCAATACACCGGGGGAGCCAGAACGCGCCTTCCAATTCAGCGGTGATCCGGGTCTTGTGAACCTGGACCCAAGTGTTTTTCAGGCAATCTTTCGGTTTGTCGAGCTTGGTTTCTTCCACATCCTCGATGGGATCGACCACCTGTTGTTCCTCCTCTGTCTTGTTATCCCAATCCGTGCCTTCCGTAGACTAGTGCCGGTTGTTACTTCCTTTACAGTGGCGCATTCGATCACGCTAATCGCTTCGGCATTAGGTTTGGCGCCGAATTCACTGTGGTTCCCGCCGCTAGTGGAGACGTTGATTGCGCTATCAATCGTCTACATGGCGCTCGAGAATATCGTCGGGGGCAACACAGGCCGCCGCTGGTTCATTGCCTTTGCGTTCGGCCTAGTGCATGGCTTTGGTTTCTCATTCGTGCTGCGCGAGACACTGCAATTTGCTGGCTCGCATTTGATTACTTCATTGCTTGCTTTCAACCTGGGAGTGGAGTTGGGGCAACTCTTTGTTCTGGCAATGGTTGTCCCAGTGCTGGCCTGGGGTTTCCGCCGTACTGTTGCCGAGCGAATGGGAACGATACTTTTGTCTGCTTTAGTCGCACACAGTGCTTGGCATTGGATGAGCGAGCGCTGGGCACAATTGCGAGAGTACACATTCTATTGGCCAGCACTCGACATGGATTTGCTCCTGGCTACGACCCGGTTTGTTACACTTCTTGTGATTCTTGTGGGTACGGTTTGGCTTCTATTTCTACTGTTCGGACGCACAGATAAACCTGGTCGCACCGGCTCAGAGCCGAGGTCGGCAGAGGATTAATATCTGGTTTTCTTAAGGCGTGAAGGACCTCAGGTTGCAAAGGCCAGGTACCGCAGAAGTGCGACAGCCTGTAGACGTTGGAGCGATCTCCCGTTAGGATGCTGAAATTGAGGTGCCCGCCTAACGCTCAGTTCGTCTGTCGGAGGTTTGCAATGACACGTTCACGTGGACTCACGTTGGTAACTACGGCCGCTTTGCTGATTAGCCTGGGAGTAGCCGTGTACGCGCAGAATGACGCCCCGATCGCCTACCGTACCGCTGAAGGTGTGTGGGGACAGCTACCCGAGGGGAGAGCATGGGGCGCAACGAGTGCCGTGTATCCAGCCGGGGATGGTAGTGGTGATATCTGGGTTGGAGAACGCTGTGGCGCTAACAGTTGCGCTAACAGGCCAGATCTCGATCCAATTTTGCGCTTTACCTCCGATGGTGAGCTGAGGTACAGCTTCGGTGCTGGGATGATCCTCTGGCCTCACGGGATGTTTGTCGATGTCGACCGTAACGTGTGGATTACAGATGCGGTCGGGTTTGGTCGCAATCCGCGTCCCGAGATGGGACACGTAGTCTTAAAGTTCAGTCCGAGAGGCGAATTGCTTATGACGCTCGGCCAACCAGGGGTAGCCGGAGATGGGGCAGATACTTTCCAGCAACCCTCTGATGTGCTGGTCGCACCGAACGGGAATATTTTCGTCGTCGACGGGCATGGGGTTGCCGGCAACAATCGTGTTGTGAAATTCGCCAGTGATGGCACATTCATTATGGAATGGGGGCAGACTGGGTCGGAGAATGGTGAGTTCCGCGACCCGCATGCTCTGGCGATGGACTCCCAGGGACGTTTGTACGTGGGTGATCGTGGCAATAGTCGTGTGCAAATCTTCACCCAGAACGGCGACCATCTTGCGACTTGGACCCAGTTTGGTCGGCCGAGTGGGCTATTTATCACTGCCGCCGATGTCTTGTACGTGGCAGATTCAGAATCGAATGCCCGGCGAAACCCGGGATGGAAACGTGGCATCCGCTTCGGTTCGGTTGCTGATGGGATGGTCGATGGTTTTATCCCCGACCCGGAACCGGATCAGGATAATTCAGGGACAAGTGCTGCCGAAGGCGTGGCGGTCGACGCTAGTGGGGACGTTTACGGTGCGGAAGTTGGTCCATTGATGTTGAGGAAACATATATGCATTGTTTGGTCTTGTACCCTAGAAGGCGGTGGCGGTGCCCGGCCGAACGCCGACGACTATGACGGCGCAATGAAGGCGATCCGTGGGGCTCTAGGTGCAGTAGGCGATCAGATGAGTGCGGAAGATGCTCCTGGACTTGAAGCTAGCGCT
>JAYYTT010000177.1:0-4500 GCA_036344375.1 Acidobacteriota bacterium
GTTTGGTTAATCATGCTGTAGTTGCAATCGCTATCTTGGTTGAGGGTTCCTTGGCCGGGTTAGCCGAGTTTGTTTAAACTTCGTCGCGGAGGTGGGGCGACTCATCAATGACGAGGTATATCACTGACCCACTGAAGCGAAGCTGAGAAAGCTCCAGTCGGGCATGGATGAGCTCACGAAATCGTACATGGAGAAGGGTTAGTTTTTTTAGGCAAGAACCATGGACAATGAGGTGACTAATGTCTTTTGAGGAATTGGGCTGGTTAGCAGCTTGTCTACTCCTGCTCGTGATCGGTGCGCGTGTGAAGGGGTAGTTGTAATGTTTTGCAGATAGACAACAGCCAAGACCCCAGCACTTAGCATTAAGTAGGGTGCGGGGGAAGCGTTTCGAATGAGGGTCGTGCGACCATCGGACCGGGGCCGATTTCCTGCTCCTGGTGCTCGGTGCGATTGGTCCGTCGAGGGACCCAGAGTGAATACTCTTAAATAAAACGCCGGGAAGTTCGCAGGTACGTTAATAACTCTAAGTAACTAATTTTGTGGGACTTGTCGACCTGGATCTCTTTGCATAGTTAGCATGTTCACGTTATGACCTATGACATCTCTGTTGTTCTCGTGCTGCTCGTGGTCGCGATGGTTGCGTTTTTTCTCGAACGTATATCGATCGATGTCATCACCCTGTCGTTGCTAGCGGCATTAGTTTTGCTCGGTATCCTGACACCGGCAGAAGCGTTCTCAGGGTTTGCGAACGAGGTCATCGTCGTTCTTTGCTCTGTGTTCGTTCTATCGAGCGCCTTGGTCAAAAGCGGCATCATGGAGTCGGTTGGCAAGGCGATTCATAAGCTTGCTGGCCGTGGTGAGGGCGGCGCGGTAACGGTGGTCATGGCAGTGTCAGCTGGCATGTCGGCGTTCATTAGTAATACCAACTCTACTGCCATTCTGATGCCCGCGGTGATGGAGTTTTCACGCCGCGCCAAGTTCAGCACAAGCCGTTTTCTCATCCCACTTGCCTATGCCTCGATGCTTGGCGGTGCCTGCACACTGATCGGGACGTCGACAAACTTGGCTTCAAGTGGCCTGATGCGAACTTTGGACCTTGAGCCAATTTCGATGTTTGAGCTCGCCCCTGTGGGTCTGGCAATGGTGATCGTTGGCACCACATGGATGGCGCTGGTTGGGTACCGGGCATTGCCGAAACATGATGAAGCAACACTGCTAGAGGAATTTGCCATCGACAACTATCTGTCGCAGATTAAAGTTGGTGAAAGCTCCGATCTAGTTGGTGTGGCGTTGATGGATTCATGGCTTAGCGACGCAGGCGTTAACGTCTTAGCGATTCTCCGCGACGATAAGAAGATCTTTCCGAGTGCTGAAGAGGTGGTGCTAGCTGGTGACATCCTGGCGGTTCAGGCATCTCGTACGGAGCTTCTTGATCTTGACGAACACCCTGACCTAGGCTTCGGTCCACTTGACTCGCCCGCAGATGAGGATTTCACGGCTGCTGACGTGAAACTCGCTGAAGCAGTGGTCATGCCGCGCTCGAGGATTCAGGGCAAAACATTGCGTAAGTTGAATCTCCGGCGGCGCTACGGGGTCACTGTGTTCGCTGCTTACCGACACGGTACGTCTTACCCGACCGACATTGCTAGCTTGCGGCTGCGCGAAGGAGACGTATTACTGCTGCAAGGCACCCCGGAAAGCCTGGCGCTGTTACAGTCGAACGAATCGATTTGGGTATTGGGTCAGCTTGAGCGGCAGCGTTTCCGGCGACGCCGCGGCAGTATTGCACTGGTGGCGTTGCTGGGTGCTGTGGCGGCGGCGGCCGTGAATTGGGTTCCGGTGTCCATAGCATTACTAGTGGCTTCGCTGATTGTCGTTCTGACCCGCGGAGTGGCTTCTAACGATGTCTATGGATCCATCGAATGGCGGATCATCGTCCTTATTGGTGGCATGACCTCGTTCGGCGTTGCTATGGAGACCTCGGGAGCTGCTGACTACCTTGCGGGCCTGATTACCCGGCTCGCCTTGCCGCTTGGGTTGTACGCCGTGATGTCGGCTTTCATTTTGTTGACGATGTTGCTAACTCAGCCACTATCGAATGCTGCGGCAGCATTAGTTGTTCTCCCGGTCGCAATGTCGACTGCATCGCAAATCGGTGTCGACCCGCGCTCGCTTGCCATTCTGGTGACGCTCTCTGCGTCACTGTCGTTTATCGCGCCGCTTGAGCCCGCTTGCCTCTTGGTGTACTCACCCGGACGCTACAGGTTTAGTGACTACATGAAGGCCGGGATCCCAATGACCATCATCGCGTTTTTGGTGTTATTAATACTCGTGCCATTGATATGGCCCCTGAATCCCTAGTCGAAGGTCTGAATACGGGATCGCCCTCCGTGCCTGGTTGCCGCCATCTAACCTGGCCCTCGAGCATTAACCCCTCTACGGTAGTGGCCCTGGGATGGTGAGAACAACATTTACAGATCTTCACAAAGCTTCACCTCCAGAGCCTTCCGTTGTACCTGCCTGCCATGTATAAATCTCGTTAAGGGGGTGTGATGAAGCAAGCCAACGACGCTGGGACGATCGCTCATGTTCTCAACCGCATTGCGTTTGGCCCTCGACGAAGCGACTGGGAGCTGGCGGATGAGCTCGGTGCTGAAGGTTACGTCCGCTGGCAACTCGAGCCGGAAAGCATCACGGACAGATCGGTCAATACCAAGCTCGACAGGCTTCCGACCCTTAAGATGGACATTGGCGAGCTGTACCGTGGTTACCCTCCGGCCCAAGCCGCTGAGCGCCTCATGCGGGAGGATGAGGAACTCGACGAAGAAGCTCGCCGTCGTCTTGAGCGGCAGTCGCGTATTCCGCTTCAGGAGCTTGCTGCTGCTCGTATGGTTCGTGCCGTTGAGAGCGAGAAGCAGCTCAACGAAGTGCTGGTTGACTTCTGGTTTAACCATTTCAACGTTTTCTACCGCAACCGCATCCGCAGCCTGATCTCCACATATGAGCGTGAGGCCATCCGACCGCACGTACTGGGGAGCTTCCGGCATATGCTAGGGGCGGTGGCCCACAGCCCCGCGATGCTTGTCTACCTTGACAACTGGCAAAGCGCAGCGGAAGAAGACCGCAAAGTCTTCGGTCCCTCACCTCGAGCCCGCAACGATGCGGTTGAGGACGCCATCCGCGCAATGCCGCGTGCTGGAGGGATGCCCAATCCGCGTCAAATGCAGCAGATGCAACGGCAACGCCGGCAGCAGCGGCGCAACCGACCTCCGGGGCTGAACGAAAACTATGCCCGTGAGCTGATGGAACTCCATACGCTTGGTGTGGATGGCGGATACACACAGAATGACGTGCGTGAGGTGGCCCGAGCGCTCACCGGCTGGACGTTGACACTTGGGGCGCGCAATTTCGATAACACGGGTTTTGTTTTCCGTCCGGATTGGCACGATGCCGAGGAGAAGACAATTCTTGGAAAGATGTTGCCGGCTGGCCGTGGTCTCGAGGATGGCGAAGATGTACTCGACATGTTAGCTGCGCATCCGGAGACGGCCACTTTCATTGCCACTAAACTGTGCCGCAAGTTCATTGCCGACCGTCCCCCAGGCGACCTGGTAGACACGGTCGCTGGGGTGTTCTTGCGTACCCGAGGCAATCTTCGGGCGACGACCGCGGCCGTGTTGCTGTCCGACGAGTTTCTTGGTACCGAGTACCACGGTTCTAAGGTCAAGAGTCCGATGGAGTTTCTCACCAGCGCGGCACGGTCGCTTGAGTTACCCGTTAGCACAAACGGCCAACTCGGTCGTAACCTACGCCAGCTTGGGGCACCTTTGTACGGTGCAGCTTCGGCGGCTGGGTACCCAGACATTGCAGCGGAATGGACTAGCGCCAACGCCATCTTGGCACGCATGGATGTTGGGTCCCTTCTGGCAGCGGAAGCGTTTCCTGATGGATCCGTGCTCAGTGGTACCGGTAGAGGAACCGGCAGCCGAGGGCGCACTGGTGGGCAGCAGCGCCCGCGCCGTCGTCGCTCTAGAACTGGCGGCGGTCCAGTCGGAACGCTGGAAGTGCGTACCGATGCTCTGCTGGCTCAAATTCTACCCGGAGGTGTTGGAGGCGAAACGCGCGAGAAAATTATTGACTGGGGCGATAGCCAGGACAGCGCACCCAGCAATGCAGAGATCGCTACTTTGATTTTGGGGTCTCCGGAATTTCAACGCAGGTAAGAGGAGCGAGCCTCATGGCGAAGAAATATTGTTGCGACGAATACACTAGATTGACTGGTGTTTCCCGCCGGGTGTTTGTCCGCATAGGCGGCTTGGCGATGGTTTCCTTCGGCCTGGCTCCTTGTTTTATGGGCCGAGCACTTGGTGCCACGGCGTCGTTGCAAGGCAGGGGAAAGATATTGGTGTGCGTGTTTCAGAGAGGTGCCGCCGATGGCTTGAGCATGGTTGTTCCTCACGGCGATAGGGAGTATTACAAGGCCCGCCAGAACATCGCGAT
>JAYYTT010000178.1:0-2418 GCA_036344375.1 Acidobacteriota bacterium
GAGCTTCATACTACTGGTACCGATGCAATTCGAGTCGTTTTCGAACTTATACCCCGCCGTGCCACTGCCATGATTGTTGACCACACTGACCGAGTTTGTGCAGCGTGGAAACCACAGCGCGGACGCCCAGCTGTCAGTGAACCATACACCGCCCCATTGGCAGATCGGCGGGCCCCAATTGGAGATCTCGACGCCAGAACCTGGAGTTCACTGAGCGCTTCTGTGGATGACAACGACCTTGTGCGTGGCTTACTGCGCTCCATTGCAGGCATGTCGCAACTCACGGCGCGTGAAATCACCGCCCTGCACCGCACTGGGGTAACCCTGGAAAGGGCGGTTCAAATGGAGGTAGAAAGATCTGCAAAGGAACCGATGGCTGCCCGGATCTATTCACCTGTAAGGCTCAGTGAACTAGGCTGCCTTCCTACCTCACGCAAGTTCCTGGTAGCCCCATTCCTAATGCGGCATATCGAGAAAGGACCCGAAACCCTGTGCGTGAAGGAGTTCTCGAACCTCAGCAGCGCCGTGGCCACCTTCTATCCTCTACAAGCCAGATTGATGGCACTCGACATTGCGCATCATAGTCTGAACTCAGGAATTGATGGTGGGATCATCCGTCTCCTGCGCACACTCGACGCAGTATCAGAAGATTCCAATGCGGCTGGTGATGCTGAACAGCACCGACGTTGGGCTGACTTGTTGCTAATACACCCACACGCCAAGCCAACCCAAGCCGTCGTCCGCGTTCCCAATGCTTTCGGAGATGGCAATCCAGTGGACATACCCGTTGATCCATCGAGGTCAGTAGTCGACAACGCGCAACTCTATTACAAGCGCGCCCGACGGGCTAAGCGGAGCGCGAAGCGTACCACTGAGAGATGTCGCGAACTCGAAGCCCGTATCACCGTCCTCCGCCAGCTTTCGTCAGAAGTTGCCGTTGCACGGGAGATCCGAGACTGCCAGCGCCTCGCGAAGGGCGCCCTAAAACAAGGTGTGAAGATCGCTACTAGCAGGTGGACCAGCACGGAGGCACCTTTGCCAACTGAAAAGAGTACAACTGGGAAAGAGATGCCTTCCATAGAAAGTGCCAATCGTTCATCCAAGAAGTCACGCCGCACAAGACATGACCAAGACAAACTTATGCCCGGAGCAGGCATCGAGGTCTTCACATCAAGCGATGGCTTCAAGATCTTCGTCGGCCGCAACGCGGACGCCAATGAACGAGTAACCCACAAGCTCGCACGTCCAAATGATTTCTGGCTACACGCTGAAGGACCCGGGTCTCACGTCGTTATTCGCAACCCCGGCCGCATCAAGGAACCGAGCCAGGTAGCTCTGCAAGAGGCGGCTTCGTTGGCGGCATACTTCAGCTCAGCGCGAGGCGCCACCAAGGCAAACGTGCGCTGGACGCAAGTCAAGCATGTCAGAAAGCCAAGGAAGGGTCCCAAGGGGCAAGTGTACCTTCGACGGGCAAATACGACTCTCGCGGAACCGGTGTCACCCAAGGTACTTTTCGCGCCCCCCAAGCCAACTAAGCATGTCTAATCACGTTAGAAGGACTCCCGACGCAGACACCTATATCGGGCAAAGCACGGCCCGATGCTACCATCCACCTAAATGCAAGATATCGAGTGCAACCTGGAATCTGTGCAGAAACAAATCGTGGCTGCAGCGCTTCGGGCGGGGCGCGACCCTGATGAAATCACCCTGCTGACAGTGTCCAAACGCATCGACATTTCTCGTATTGAGGCAGCATTGGCACTGGGAGCACACGCCTTGGGAGAAAGCCGCGTGCAAGAAGCCAATGACAAAATACCCGAGGTCACGGGAAATGCAGAGTGGCACTTTATTGGCCCGTTGCAAAGCAATAAGGCAATGTTGGCAGCGCGCCTATTCGACGCTATTCACTCGGTCCGAAAGGCCTCATCAGTGTCCCGACTCTCGGCCTCGGCCACAGCCGCCGATCGAAGCGTACGAGTCTACGTACAAATTGATCAATCGACCAAATCACTAATCGAAACCCAGCTTCCCGAGGTCACTGCGATCTGCCGCCAGGTACACGAAGCTAATGGCCTAAAATTACAGGGGCTAATGACAATGGCACCCTATGCACCCAACCCTGAAGCTTCAAGACCATACTTCGCCAATTTACGCCGGCTACGAAACGAAATAATGGCTTCAAACACAGAATTTGGAAAAATCGGCCTGTCGATGGGGATGAGTGGTGATTTTGAAGTAGCAATTGAAGAGGGCGCTACAATTGTAAGGGTTGGGACCGCTATCTTTGGGGAGCGATCCCCCTGATCGTCATAACACGGAATAACCAAGTCAGGGACACCACGGGGAGGATGCTCTGTTCGTACTCGCCAATCTAATCGAAGCAATTGCCAGGGTTGTCGACATGGGCCTAACCTTCCT
>JAYYTT010000179.1:0-3549 GCA_036344375.1 Acidobacteriota bacterium
CTACGAGTTTAATGACCTGGATGGAAACAAACTGTGGGACTGTGATCCGCTTCACGTTGATATCTCGGGTGGTTGCACCACTCAAGAGCTTGGAACAAGGCTCGCCGGTCAGCCTGGTACGCTTCTAGGTACCGGGACGACGCTGGACCCGAATATCAAGTTGGGGTACACCGACGAGATTAGCTTGTCGCTGGAACTCCAGGTTGTGGAAGACTCCGCTCTCCGGATCGGTTTCGTCCGCAAGATGGTTCGGGACAGCTTCGGTGGTGTTAACTACGCTCGTGAAGGCAACTTGACGGAAAACTTCACCGTAGTGGACCACGGTATTGACGGTGTCACGGGCACAGCTGATGACGGGGTTATTAACCTCAGGACTATCCCGGAATCCGCTTATGGTCTGACATCAAGCGTCCTTACCAACTACCCGCGTAGCGATCAGGACTACGACAATGTCGAAGTCGCATTCCAGAAGCGTTTCCGTGGCACCCGTGCCTTCGTACTGGCTGGGTTCGACTACGGTACCCGGCGCTACATGCCGAGTAACGGCAACTCGACAAGCCCGCTAAGTGCGAGCCCGCTCGGGTGGGCCTACGAACTGGATGTCAACCGCGATACGCCGATCGTTCAGGACTCAACCACCTGGGGCTTCAAAGCCGCTGGTCACTTTGTCCTGCCGATGGACATTGGTCTGGGTCTCAACGCGCAGATCAATAGTGGTTGGAACTACGCGCGTTTGTTCAACGCTAGCTTCCCAGGAATGGGTAGGCTGCGCGTGTTCACTGAGGCAATCGAGAACAACCGGTCGGACACGGTTCCGCTTGTCAACATTCGCTTGGATAGGCGATTCAATTTGCCTCACGGAGTGTTCACGTTGATGGGTGACTTCTATAACGTCATGAATAGCAACGCCGTGTTGAACTTCCAAGTTCGTAGTGGCTCGGCGTACGACACAATCATTCAGGCGCTCGACCCGATGACATTCATGTTGGGCCTTCGGTACGAGTACTAAAGCTTGAAGGAAAAGCCGGTGGCTTAGTCCATCGGTGAATGAAGTCAGCTTGGGCCCGGTAGCGACGCTACCGGGCCCAAGTTTTTGGTGCCAAGTTTTGGTTGGTGGAGTGGCTTTCGAACGCTAAATTAGCGTGGTGTGCGCAGCGCCTGGGCTTCTGTGCGTAGGCGTGTTGCTGTCTCAGACTGACCGACCTGGTCATATGCGCGGGCGAGAGCGAGTAACAGCTCAATACTTGCTGGGTCGGAAGATCGCGCCTGTTCCAGGTACGTGATGGCGTCAGTGGGATTACTACATTCGAGCAATAACTGACCGAGGCCAAGCAGGACCGCAGATGGGTTGTCCGAGAGAGGCAGGGCAGCCTTATACACGCCAGAAAGGTTGTTACAGGGACTCAAGTCCGCAGCGATCCAGCTAACGACTGTGTTAAGTGCTTGCTCGTGACGGTCCCGATCCAAAAGGTAAGACAGAAGGTCACGTTGGGCTAGCGTATCGCTCGGCGACTCAGAAAGCCGAGCGAACATAGTAGCGATCGCAGCCTCGTCGCGTTGCAGGTCTCGAAAGCGTGTTAATAGAACGCGGCCGCGTTCAGATTGCCCCTGCCTGACTAGAAGGTTGCCAAGTGCCAGGTATGTTTCGGAGAAAAAGGAATCTAACTGCAGGGCGGCTTCAAACTCCTGCTGAGCCTTGGACTCATCACCGACTTCCATAGCGGCGCGGCCAAGTTGATGGCGTATCTTCGCATCGTCAGGGGCGAGTGTGGCGGCCCTCGTTAGTTCCGTAAGCGCCGCGTCATTACGCGAGGTTTCCAGGTACAGCATGCCAAGCTGCAGTCGTGTTTCGGGCAATTCCGGATCGAGCCTGGTTGAGGTTCGGAGGGCCTCCTCAGCAGCACTCATTTCTCGTAGGTACTGGCGTGCTTCACCCAGGCGAAAGTGGGCACGACCATCCTCTGGCATTAGCTCCACTGCGCGTTCGAAATACGTCAACGCCTCCTCAGCACGCTCCTGGTTGGCTGCCAGCAGACCCAACTGTAAGAGGCTCGGCCCATTGTCCGGTGTTAATTGAAGGGCGTTTTCGAGATGGTGTCTCGCGAGGTCAACTTGGCCGAGTTCCGCATAGACTGTACCGAGCAAATACTGGGCCTCCGCGGACTCCAAAGGATCTGATGCGTCAAGGAGAACCGCACTCTGTAGCACCAGCCGCGCCTCACGGTACGCTCCTACAAGGGCGTAGAAGCGCGCATGCAGAATCTGTGCGCCTGAGTCAGTCGGATACCTAGCCACTAGATTATTGATTACTTGTTCGGCCGCCACTATATCTTCAGCCTGCAGTGCTAGTTTCCCAACCGCCATGAGTGCGTCGCGATGGTACGGGTCACGAGTTAGGACTTCTCTGTACTGCGTCACAGCATCGTCGACGCGACCAAGCGAATCCAAAAGAGCCCCAAGTAATAAGCGCGGTTGAGTTTCTTCTGGCGCCAGTTCTATGAGATGGGCAACGTGGGGAACTCCTTCTTCGAAGCGCCCAAGCTCCAGAGATAGCACACCCATAAGCCAAAGAGCCTCGGCACTATCGGGGCGTAGGCGCAATGCCTCCGAAAGTGGCTGTACGGCCTCTTCCGGAAGGCGTTGACTCAGTAGAGCTCGGATCCTCACGAGTAGGGCATCGTAAGAATCTTCCTGTTGTCCGGTCCACGCTTGCGTAGCCACGGCAAGAAGCAGTATTGTCGCTACCCCTAGAAGCGCGCGCGTGGACTTTCGCATGGTTTCTCCATGGAAACTTAATCTCGATCGTACGCATTCTAACCCGATCAGCTTTCGAGTCGGTTGCGTAGGTATTGTGTTGGCTGCTGTCACGGGGTTTTTCCTCTTGGGAGGGGAGGCCTCGGCACAGGGTCCACAAGTTTCTTTTAGAGATGTTTATGCTGAGTCGCAGATTCGCTATCGAAACATCTCTGGAGATGTAACTAAGCGTTACATCATGAGTTCATTGGGTTCGGGAGCGTGTCTTCTTGATTTCGACAAGGATGGTCGGCTTGACGTTTACCTGGCCAATGGTGGTTCGCTGCAAGGGAGCCTTCCGGTAGCGTCGGAAGGTAATGTGCTTTATCGAAACCTTGGCGATTGGCACTTCAAAGATGTCACTGCAAGGGGAGGAGTAGACGTTGCTTCTTGGAGCTTGGGGTGCACTGTTGGGGACATAGACAATGATGGTTTCGATGATCTGTTTGTTTCGAACATTGGAGAGAATCTTTTGTTTCGGAACCAAGGAGATGGCACCTTCAACCGGTCTCCTTTGCCAACCAGCACCCACGGAGATTTGTTCAGTACTAGTAGTGCGTTTTTTGACGCTGACCACGACGGGGATCTGGACCTATACGTAACCAACTACGTCGGTGGTGATCTGGCAGCGTTACCACCACCAGGTGGCATCGATTGCACCTGGCTCGGATTGCCGGTGTTTTGCGGTCCGCGTGGTCTTGAGGCTGCCCCCGACGTCTACTTCCAGAACAATGGAGATGGATCTTTCATCGATGC
>JAYYTT010000180.1:0-4562 GCA_036344375.1 Acidobacteriota bacterium
TGCCGATTGCCGCCGATGCTTCGATCGCCAGAATGCGTTCAGCTGCACGATTGAACGTCGAGATTTCGCCTTCAGCATTCAACGAAATGACGCCAGTCGCAATGTTGGCCAACATTGCCTCCATGTATCGCCGCCGCTCGTCTAGTTCTGTGTTTGTCGCCTGTAGACTGTCTCGGGACTGGCGCAGGTTTTTCTGGCCGGCGCGTAGATCCGAGGTCATTTGGTTGAATGATTCGACCAGCGTGCCGAGCTCGTCTTGAGCCTCGACCTCAACTTGGTAGCTCAGGTCCCCGGAGGCGACTGCGCGTGTTCCCTCTGCTAGCTTCTGGATTGGCACGGTCACACCGCGTGCCAGATAGAGGCCGACCCAGAGAGCCGAGAAAATAATTAACAGCGTCATTAAAAGGAACGTAAGCTGATAGTTGCTGAGGATTGGTTCCTTTTCGGCGAGTCCCGACATGAAACTATCGTAGAGCCCCTCGATCTCACCAACTTCTGTCACGAGTTCATCGGCAATGACACGTGCGACGATAAGTACACCCGTGACTTCATTGCGCCTGCTCGGGTGGTAGATCGGAACTCCAGCTCGCAGTAAGCGGACCCCCTCTGTTATGCCGTCGATGAGGCGAAACGACTGCTGTTGAAGCGCCATAGCGATCTGAGCGGGGGGGACATACAGTGGGTGGGTTTCTGGTAGAGGTTGAATTGCCCAAGTGAGTTCCCCGTTTGTTTGTTCAGGGGCTGTTGACGGTACCGGTGAGATGGTTGGTCTCTGAAAGAACGTTGCATATTCTCCGTCAGGATCGAAGTATGGATCGAGGAGCAGTTCGGAGCCTTCGTACACCAGGATCGCCTCAAGTTCGGCTTGACGACTACGTGGTATCAAAAGCCACTCGCGAAGAAATTCCCGAGAATTCGAATCCGCTGTGCCGATGTTTCCCCTCCGAATTTCATCAGAGATCATGTCCGCAACGCGCTGGAGTTCCCTAGCCTGTCCTTCTAGAGACTGTTCCGACACCTCCCGGGCCCGACGGACGATTTGCTCGGTGTCGGTTGAGAACCAGGACTCAACTGCGGTTCTGATGAGTCCCGAAGCGACGATAAAAAGCAGGACCGTGGGAACCAGAGCCATACCGATGTAGGTAACAACGACTCGCATGCTGAACTGCGACCCGAGTTTCTGGCGCCGCCGTTCCACGTAGAGCTTGATTATGTTGCGGCCCAAAACGAAAAGCATCACCAGAATCAGGGTGATGTTCAGTGCTGTGATTGCTTGTAGGGAGACGGCACCGAAAGCCAAACGCGATTGCTGAACTACGATCAGTGTAGCGATGTAGATCGCCACCAGGATAATCAGGCCAACGACCGTAAATACCCGGTTGCGTGGCTCCTTCTGATTGTTTTCGAGGAGACTCCCACTCATGAAGAACGCTCCAACACACTACGATGAACCACTAGACGATTAGATGCTAGCAGGCTACGGGGCGAACCCCGAGGGGCCTATTGCTCGCCTGGCGCGCAGCAATCTGAACTATCCTTGTGGTGCGCCAAAAGATTTGTGGTTCTGTCGGGCGTTGGGTCAGATGCGCGCCGGCACCAGATACGGTGGGCGGGAAGCGATGTCGTAGACTACGTCTTCCCAGGTGACCATGCGCCAGGCTTCGGTTGCCTTCTGGATAGTTTCGACCAGGCCGACGTGGAGTGAGTGCCCAGCACGGTAGGCAATGACGTGTCCTAGCAAGGGAGCACCAACAAGCATTATGTCCCCGATAGCATCAAGAATCTTGTGCCGCACGAACTCATCCTCGAAACGCAGTTGGTTATTGAGGATTGAATTGTGGCCGATGACAACCGCGTTCTCCATCGACCCACCGAGCGCAAAGCCATTGCGATGAAGGGCTTCAACTTCACTCAGAAATCCGAAAGTGCGCGCTGGTGCAATTTGTTCGGTGAAAGAGCGGGGTGTGACTACAAAAGTTTGTTGCTGTTCACCGATTAATGGGTGCTCGAAGTCGATTGTGTAGGAGATCTTAAAGCGATCCGACGGGTAGACTGCTACAAATTTATCTTCTTCTTCGATACGAAGCGGCTCAAGGATCTTGATAAACTCGCGCGGCGCCTGTTGTACACGAATTCCAGCTTCATGCATTAGATAAATGAACGGTGATGCGGAGCCATCCAGGATGGGAACTTCTTTGCCTTCGACCTCGACTATCAGGTTATCGATGCCGAGTCCGGCGGCTGCTGAGAGTACGTGTTCGACAGTGCCGATCGTGGCATGGCCGTTGGCAAGAGTAGTAGCGAGATTGGAGCGTTGGAGATATTCCTGCCTCGCTGGAATTTCAACACCATCGAGGTCTATTCGACGGAAAATGATGCCGCTGTTTGGTGGTGCAGGCCGCATGCGCATGGCAACGCGAACACCGCTGTGCAGACCAATACCTGCACAATCTATGTCTTTCCGGAGCGTTTTTTGCGTCCAATTCAATCTTACCCTCCCCAGAGTTGGGCTTGTCCTGCTGCCCCGGATATAAGAACAAGTTTACCTGTCAGTATGTAAGGCATATGGTAAGCAAAATAAATGCCAACATTTGATAACTTGAACTTAAATCTTTATTAAACAGTACTTTATAAGTAGCTGAAGAAATGGTCAAAGCACCTGTAACGTCGATTTTAAGCATCAATCTATCGCTAGAGTGTCTCTTTTTTACAACAGGGGACGTTTAAAGTGCGTGTCCTTGTTGTGACCTCCGATGTTCCCTTTGTAGAGGGCGGCCACCGTGTCATAGCGCGGGCGCTCGTTCGTGCTTTGAACGAGGCAGGACACACTGCAGAAATCGTGACGACCCCACAGAATCGTTTCGGGCGCCAGCTATCAGCGTACTGGGCCACCTGGTTAACTGATGTCCAGGTGGCTGGCGATGGTGGTCCAATAGATTGCATTGTGAGTCTAAGGTTCCCATCCTATGCGGTGCGCCATCCGAATCAGGTTGTCTGGCTTAACCACAGGATGCGAGAGTACTACGACCTTTGGGACGATTTTAGATCGGGGCTCAACAGAAAGGCGAGACTGGTCGAAGGTGCGCGGCGGCGTGCCCTCCACTTTCTTGATGGTCGTTTGTTGCATCGTCGGGCAGTGATCGCCCAATCGAAGACGATCCAACAGCGGCTGCGTCGTTGGGGTGGCATAGATTCTGATGTGCTATATCCGCCTGCTCCACAGCGTGACTATCGTTGCGACGATTACAACGGTGCAATCCTTGTAGTGGGGCGGTTGACGAAACTCAAACGTGTCGATCTCCTGATCCAAGCGGCAGCAGCAGCTGGTGGTGATTGGCGGGTGCGCATTGCCGGCGAAGGTCCTGAGCGGGCAACACTCGTCAAGCTCACCCAGGAACTCAATCTCGAACATCGTGTTGTTTTACTAGGAGAGCTCGACGAAGAGCGTCTGGTCCACGAATATGCTAACTGTGCTGCGGTGTACTTTGGCTCGCGTGCTGAAGACTATGGTTTGGTGACACTCGAGGCGTTTTCTAGCGCCAAGGCAGTCGTCACCTGCACCGATTCGGGTGGTCCGGCAGAGCTTGTCGAAGACGGTGTAACTGGCTTTGTCGCCAAGCCTGAGGTCGATGACGTTGCTGTAGCGCTAGAGCGCATCACACAGGAAACAGGTCTTGCGGAGAGATTGGGGGCTGCAGCTGCTGAAGTGGCTGCGCAGCATAGCTGGCCAGCTGCCGTCGAACGTCTTCTTGCCGCCTGTCAGCCTTAGTCGGGTCTTTGCCAGTCGGAGCGGCCGCCAGATTTAGACTCGAGGCGCACATTGGTGATCTCCATGCCCTTCTCGAGTGCTTTACACATGTCGTAAAGTGTCAATAGCGCGATTGATGTTGCGGTTAGCGCCTCCATCTCGACACCTGTTTGCCCAGTGCAAGACGCACTGACTGTGACGCAAAGGCCATTCGGGTCGGGTTCAACCCGGACGTCGATATAGCTCAACGGTAGTGGGTGACACAACGGGATGAGTTCGGCTGTTCTTTTGCCGGCCTGGATGCCGGCGATTCTTGCTACTTCGACCACGTTCCCCTTGGGAACTTTGCTTGCGAGAACCCGGGCCCGAATCTCGGGACTCATACGCAACTTCCCAGAAGCAGTAGCAGTGCGCTCGGTCCGAGGCTTGTCGCCAACGTTGACCATTGTCGCGCTACCCTCTTCGTTGAGATGGGTGAAGTCCTTTTCAGCCATGATCTCCGGAGCGTAGCACGCTAGCTTGACACCTTGGCCAAGGTTTCTTGTGGCCCAAACCCGATACACTCAGGGGTATGTCCAAGCCTACGAAAACATCTAAGCGACAGCTAAGACTGTGGGACGAGGAAGCGATCGAAGCGATTCGTGCGTCGAGTGATTCCTGGCGGCAGCGATACTCTTCTGAGACTTCCCTAGCCAAGCCTTTGCAAACTGCACCGGGGCGCGCCTCGGGTGAGACCAAAGTACAGGCTCTTCACACACCGATCGACATCGATCGCTGGTCGTTCAACGATGAACTTGGCTTCCCTGGTGAGTAC
>JAYYTT010000181.1:0-3292 GCA_036344375.1 Acidobacteriota bacterium
TCGACTTGTAGACGTGATCGCCCCAGGTTGCTGAGTTGCGTCCGTCTTCCTCCCCACTACCAACCCAGATGATATCCGGGTTGTTTTGATCGATACGCACTTCACCGATCGAAGCGGCCCCGTAGCCGTCGAAAATTGGTTCCCAGGTAGTGCCAGCATTGATTGTTTTCCATACTCCGCCCGAGCCAGTGCCTACGACTGCTACCGAAAAATTGTCTTCGAGAGCATCAACCGAGGAAATTCGTCCCTTGAGGTTGGCATTACCAATATTTCGCCACCTTAAGTCTTTGATCAGCCCGTCCTCCATCTGGACTGGACCAGAGGGAGGGGGAACGGGGGCAGCGGTTGCCGTCAGGCCATTGCTAGCCAAAGCGAACAGCGCGGTGGTTACGAAACCGGCTTGTGCGACCAACTTTAACGTACGAGACATTAGCATCCTCCTAGGTATCGACTCATCAGCACAGATGGAACATTTCCCATCCCCAGATGGGATGGGGTGATAATAGAACTCTACTTGTGCACCCTTGAATAGGTGCCTAAAAGAGCCCCCACGTTCGCTTCTAGCACAAAAATAGAAAGTTCGTCAACGGGACCTCGCGCTGATTGCATTTTCCAATATGGAAATGGCCTCCTTGCGTCTTTGTAATGAGCCCGCCTTACCTTGAAACAAGCGTGGTGATCCTCCACCACGGCCTTCCAGCAGCGTGGCCACGTGGTTCCCAATAGTTACTAGATCAATATCAGAGTTGCCCGCATGATACAGCAGGAAAAATTTCCCTGAGTCGTTTGTGGAGGTTAAAAGCCCGGGGCGGGAGGTGCCATGTGAGGTCATTTGGCGTGCGCCAGATTGTAGAAAACCAGCGTCAGCACTATCAATGTGTGCTTCAACCACGGTTCCCTGCGTTGACTCCAGTCGTAAAGCAGTTTCCTTTGCCAGGTCGATGTTTAATTGTTTGATCCGATGCTCGGCTTCTTTTAAGCGAAGAAGCTTCGTTTCGGCAACCTGGATCACCTCGTCATCAGAGCTCTCGAAGATTTCACGTAGTGTGGCAGCGCGAATCTCATGGCTGGCTAAGAGCCCCCTTACTCTTGTGCCAGCAACCCAGTAGAGTCGTGTGCCGCCTCGCATTCGATCAGTGCCAAGCAGCTTGATAGTCTCAATCTCCGAGGTTGTCTGTACATGGGTGCCCCCGCAGGTGTTGCAATCGATGCCGTTAATCTCAACCAGCCGGATGTCTCCGGTATGTCCCGCAGGCAGTCCACGTGACCGAATGGATTTGGTGGTTAAATCTTCTGCTGGCACTCGATACGCGGTAACCGCTCGGGCTTCACGAATTACGGCCGCAGTCTGCCCTTCGAGTGACTCCAAGTCAGTTTCAGCAATTGAGGCAACGTCAAGTTCGATATTCGATGACTTGGTGCCGAGGTGGAAAGAGGTTGTTTCCCAGCCGAATGTACTGGAGCCGATTGCAGTGATCAGGTGCTGTGCGGTGTGTTGCTGCATGTGATCAAAACGGCGTTCCCAGTCGAGAGTGAGTTTGTGCAGTCCCCGCTTGGTCGGACGTTCCAGATAGTGTCGAATTTCGCCATTAATGCGTTGCACGTCGTGGACCCGAATGGCTCCCAGGTACCCGTGATCGGCAGGTTGCCCACCGCCTTCTGGGTATAGGACGGTGTCGTTCAACAGTGCGTAAGGGCCGCCCTTGTCCTCGGCCACCAGGATTACATCGACTTCCAGTTGCCTTAGGCTTGGCTCACGTTCGAAAGCTTGAATCATTCGAATGGATTCGTAATTTCGTCACTGACGATTCTGGACACAGGTCGTTTACCTTCCTGCCTCGTTCAGCATAATCTCGCCACCACAAAAAGTTTCGACAAACGGCATGGTATCGAAATTACGGTACTCTTAATACCGAATTCGTAGCATGAAGCCTGATGTTAAGACTCAGGTGAAGGGAAGATGTGCCCATGAGCCAGGTTCCATCAACAGCGGGAATATTCGAGTCGCTTGGGCTCCAAGATAGCAATCCAGGGGGTTTTTCAGGCCGGTGGATTGGTTCCGGGCCTGAGTTGGAAGTGTTTACGCCGATCGACGGTAGTCGTATTGGAACTGTCGTCCAAGTTACGGAGGACGAGTACGACATGGTAGTTGTCCAAGCTCATAAGGCATTCCTTGAGTGGCGTAATGTGCCTGCCCCTGTTCGTGGGGATCTTGTCCGACAGCTTGGAAATAGACTACGGGACAACAAGGAAGAGCTGGGCGCCTTAGTGACGCTTGAGATGGGGAAAATTATCGCTGAAGGAACCGGTGAAGTGCAGGAGATGATCGACATCTGCGATTTTGCCAATGGTCTCTCTCGCCAACTCTATGGCAACACGATGCAGTCCGAGCGGCCTGATCACAGGATGTTTGAGCAGTGGCACCCACTTGGAGTTGTCGGTGTTATAAGCGCTTTCAACTTCCCGGTTGCGGTGTGGAGTTGGAACGCGGCGATTGCTGCAGTATGCGGTAATGCCAGCCTTTGGAAACCAGCCAGCGGGACGCCGTTAACCGCCATTGCAGTGACCAAGATTGCCCAATCTGTTTGCGAGGAAAACGGTGTTGACCCGGCAATCTTCTCGTTGGTGGTTGGAAAGGGTTCGAGTGTGGGAGAGCGTATGTTGCACGACCGTAACGTGCCGCTTATTTCGTGCACCGGAAGTTGCCAGGTTGGCTATCACGTCGGTGAGGTTGTCGGCAGGCGTCTTGGACGGACCATTTTGGAACTCGGTGGCAACAACGCCATAATCGTAACGCCGCAAGCCAACATGGATCTTGTGCTTCCCGCGATACTTTTTGGTGCTGTCGGCACAGCTGGTCAGCGATGCACCTCAACACGGCGCATTATTGTGCACGAATCGATCAGGGAAGAACTCGTTAAGCGTCTGATCCGTGCCTATAGGGATATCAGTATTGGGGATCCTCGTGACCCATCGACATTGATGGGCCCACTGGTTAACCATGAGGCAGTCGATGCCTTGGGCACAGCCGTCGAACGCGTGCGCGAGGAAGGGGGCAAGGTTTTGTATGGTGGCGCCAAGCTTGATGGCCCTGCCTACACTGGTGGCCATTACGTTACCCCATGTATCGCCGAAGCAAACAATGCTTTTAGTATTGTTCAGGAAGAAACGTTTGCCCCGATTCTGTACGTTGTCAGCTACGGCAACGGGAGCAATTCGCCGAGGCAAGCAGTTGAAGACATCGCAGAAGCTATTTCGTTTCACAACGATGTGCCCCAGGGGTTGTCATCAG
>JAYYTT010000182.1:0-4029 GCA_036344375.1 Acidobacteriota bacterium
GCGCCGGGTGGAATCCGGCTGAAAATATTGATCCCGCACTTCTAGGTTTCATGGAACGCAGAGGCCACGTACCCGACAGCGTGGTTGCCTCAAGCCTGATGTCAACGGCCCACGAGATCAGTGATTATCACGTGATTGTCAGCTTCGGGGGAAACGTGCTTGACCACATTACGGCTGCCCCATTTCACACCATTTTCCTGAATTGGGACATCGCCCCGGGCCCTGCGGACCTCGAGAGCAGCAATGCTGAGAAGGAACTCGAAGATATCTACAACGAGCTAGTCAGACAAATAGGCAATTTGATGATCGCCCTACGAGGTGAGAACGTCGACTGAGATGGGAGATCGGCTCGAATCGGCCAACGCCACCGAACAAACTGCTCGGACTCCAATGAACGTCGGGGGCAGGGATGGGGCAAAACAAATAGTCGACGCCGATCAACGTGGCTTCGACTGGTTCCTCGACAAGGCTTTCCAGGTGATTTTCTTTATCGGTGGTATCTCGGCGATCGTCTTCATCTTTGGGATCTTCATTTTCATCATGCGTGAGGGATTGGACTTTATCCTGGGCAACTTCAATGCGGCTGAGTTCTTCTTTTCGCAGCGTTGGATGCCAACCTCTAGGGCAAACCCAACCTTCGGCGCCCTAGCACTGATCCTCGGGACTGCCAGCGTGACCGGACTGGCTATGATGGTGTCTGTCCCCTTCTCTCTCGGGGCCGCCATCTATATCGGCGAGTTCGCCACAGGCAAGACGCGCGAAACCCTTAAGGTACTCGTCGAACTCTTGGCAGTAATTCCCTCTGTGGTGTGGGGCTTTATCGGGCTCAGCATTATGAACCCGCTCATCATCCAGATATTCGACGTATCCGTCGGACTCAATGTGTTGAACGCCGGCATCATCCTGGGCCTCATGGCAGCACCAATCATGACCACAATTGCCGAAGATGCAATGAAAGCAGTGCCCGACACATATCGGGAAGCAGCCGAGGCGATGGGTGCTACGCGCTGGCAAATCATTTTTAAGGTCGTACTTCCAGCCAGTAAGAACGGCTTGATAGCAGCGATTCTCTTGGGCATTGGACGTGCGTTCGGAGAAACGATGGCCGTGTTGATGGCAACCGGCCACGCGATAAACATCCCAACGAGTATCTTCGATTCGGTGCGGGCTCTTACAGCGACGATCGCCGCTGAACTGGGAGAGGCGCCGGTCGGATCGGATCACTACGGAGCGCTTTTTGCGCTAGGAATCGCTCTCTTCATCATCACGTTCCTGATCAACCTCACCGCTGACCTCTTCATCCGAGGTTCTCGTGATTACTAATCACATGTTCGAAGCCACAGATCTCAATCTCCGCCAGAAAAAAATCGAGTGGCTCATCAAGGCACTCCTTTCCCTAGTAACACTTTTCCTGATAGTGCCCGCCTTAACCATCCTCGCTGTACTGATCCACCGAGGCGGCCCGATGATCTCGGTAGAGTTCCTCTTTGGAGACCCCACCAACGGCATGACGGCAGGTGGCATCTTCCCGGCCCTGGTCGGAACCATCTGGCTAGTCGCGGTAAGCCTGCTGGTCGCCATACCTTTGGGCATCTCCGCCGCTATCTACTTAAGCGAGTACGCACCGCAAAATTGGCTAACGCGAATGATCAACCTAGCGATCATCAATCTTGCGGGCGTGCCCTCGATCGTTCACGCGCTCTTTGGTGTGGGCGCGTTCGTCTATTTCTTCCGTTTCGGCACAAGCATCCTCGCCGCCAGCTTGACGCTCGCGATTATGAGCCTCCCGGTCGTGATCGTCTCGACACTCGAGTCACTGCAGGCTGTACCACGGGCCTTTCGTGAGGCCTGTTGGAATATGGGGGCCACCCGTTGGCAGACGATCCGTCTCGTCGTTCTTCCAAACTCGACCAGCGGCATTCTTACTGGAATTATCCTCTTAGTTCCTCGCACGGCGGGTGAAACGGCACCGATTATGTTCACGGGAGCCGCGATGTTCTTGCCCTTTCTGCCCCAAAGTGTTTTCGATCAAACCATGGCGCTATCGCTACACCTCTACACAGTTTCCACGCAGGTCCCCGACGTACCTGAAGCCCTCCCCTACGGCGTCGCTCTCGTTTTGTTCGCTCTGATTCTTGTCATGAACGCGTTCTCGATCGGCTTCCGTACGTATGTGCGAGGGAAAAAGAAATGGTAGGTACTGAGGCAATCTCCGCGACGAAGCCGGCCAAGGTCAAAGTGCGGAATTTAACGATCAGTTACAGCAACAAGCCGGCTCTTCGGAACACCAACTTTGACGTTTATGAAAACGAAATTTTCGGCATTATTGGCCCGGCGAATAGCGGCAAGACTTCGTTTTTGAAGGCTCTCAACCGCATGGACATGTTTACTGAATCGATGAAGGTCGAAGGTGAGATTCAATTCAATGGCCGCGAGATTAGGGAATGGCGCAACGTCTATGCGTTACGGCGCCGCATCGGTGTTGTCTTTCCCTTGCCTGTTGGACTGCCAATGAGCATCCATGACAATGTGACCATCGCTCCCAAGCTAGCCGGCATCCGCAAAAAAGCCCAACTTGATGAAATCGTCGAACGTTGTTTGCGTCGGGCCGCTTTGTGGGACGAGGTAAAAGACCGGCTTGACTCACTGGGGAGCTTGCTCTCCGGTGGCCAGCAACAGAGGCTCACTATTGCCCGGGCTCTGTCGCAAGATCCAGAGCTTCTACTACTAGACGAATTTTCGATCGCAGTGGATCCGGTCACGACAATGCAAATCGAAGAGATGCTCAAGGAGTTACGCAAGGAGATCTCGATTGTCTTGGTGACCAACTTGGTCCAACAGGCTCGACGACTCGCTAATCGTACAGCTTTCTTCCTTGGGGGCGAGTGCATCGAAATCAATGACACAGAAGAAATGTTCACAGGAGAAGTGAAGGACAGGCGCACGAGAGAATACGTGGAGGGCCGCTTTGGATAACGAAGCCTTGGCCATGACCGAAACAGACGGGGCACAATCGGCCTCGCTTCAGACCACCGCCTCCAGTGGCTCGGTTGCCATAGAAACCAAGAGCCTAAACCTTTGGTACGGCGATTTTCAGGCTCTCTTTGACGTAGATTTACAGATCAAACAGGGTCACATCACCAGTCTCATCGGTCCGTCTGGCTGCGGCAAGACGACGTTGCTGCGGACAGTGAATCGTATAGGCGAAAGACTCGGCTACGTTCGTATTACTGGAAGCGTGAAAGTACTAGGCCAGGACATCCTGGCACCAGAGGTAGAGGTCGTTCAGGTACGTAAGCAGGTAGGCATGGTTTTTCAGCGGCCGAACCCACTACCGCTCTCAATCCGTGACAACGTACTTTTCGGCTATCGGATCCACGAGCCAGCCTCTAAGAATATGAGTCGTAGCGAACTCGACGAGGTCGTTGAGAATGCTCTCAGCACCGTTCTTCTTTGGGACGGTGTCAAAGACCGACTTGATCAAAAAGCTACGAGTTTGTCTCTCGAAGAGCAGCAGAAACTCTGCATCGCGCGGCTCCTCCCCGTGAAGCCAACGGTTTTGCTCATGGATGAGCCTTGTTCGGCTCTCGATCCCGATGGAACCGAAGCCGTCGAGGAGCTTCTATGGGAACTGCGCGGTAAATACACGATCTTAATAGTTACCCACAACATGGCACAGGCACGACGCGCTAGTGAAGAATGCATTTTCATGCTCCTTGGCAAAATGATTGAGCATGGCCAAACTGGTGAGATCTTTGTCACGCCGGAGAACCAAGAAACGGCCGACTATATCGAGGGCCGATACGGGTAGGTACGCTGCACACAGTCTAGAATTAGCGACAAAAATACAGCGAAGAAAACCCGGTTAGACGATGGTGAAAAAGCGGAACATTCTCGTCATTGAGGACGATCCCGATATTTTGGAGATCCTTGATTACAACCTGCAGCAAGAAGGATTCGAGGTATTTTCCGCTGAAGATGGCGAACGAGGCCTGCGCGAAGCAGCTATTCACAAGCCGGCCTTGATAC
>JAYYTT010000183.1:0-3206 GCA_036344375.1 Acidobacteriota bacterium
CAGATTCTCCGGCTGTCACAATGAGTTTGCGATTTGCTGCCGGTGCGGCTTTTGAGACATCGTCTACCCAAGGCCTGGCCGGTTTCTGCGCTGCAATGCTGAAACGTGGTACTGAGAAGCGTACTAAATTCCAGATTGGTGAGCACTTGGATTTTACTGGCGCGCTACTGGGATCAGGTTCCACTCGGCATACGGCCTATGTCGGTGCAAAGTCACGGGTCGTTGACTTCAAATCGACGCTTGAATTACTTGGCGAGTGCGCTGCGTCAGCGTCGTTTCCGGTTTCCGAAATAGAAAAACTGCGCGGGGACATCCTCACAGCGATCCAGGAAGATCGTGACGATACGCGCCAAATCACCCTCGATATGTTGCGTGCGATGGTTTATGCGCCTGAGCACCCTTACGCTTGGCGTCTCCTTGGTACTCACGAGTCGATCCAAGCTGTCGACCGTCCCATGTTGGTGGACTTTTACCGAAGTCATTTCGGGCCAGGTGGCGCCGTTCTAGTCGTTGTTGGTGGAATTGGCGCCGATAGTGCCTGCAAAGCGGTTGAATCGAAGCTAGCTGATTGGACTACTGAAACTGGTGCGCAGGATCTCAATGGTGGGGGCCTTGCAGCAGCCTTGCCGAACATTCCGGACGCGCCGGGGCCCGAGGAGCGAACCCGCAAAGTCCAAACGATGCGGAATAAGGCGCAAGCTGATGTCGTCATTGGACACCCCGGCTTGAGACGTCTAGATGATGATTATTACGCTGCCGTGGTTATGAACATGATTCTCGGCAGCTTCGCAATGGGTGGTCGCCTAGGCCGTAATATCCGCGAGGAAAAAGGAATGGCGTACTATGCGTATTCATCACTGGGCGCAGGTGTGGGGCCGGGGCCGTTCGTTGTCAGGGCCGGTGTGCATCCTGATAACGTCGACGCGGCGGTGGATGCTGCTTTTGAAGAAATAGAAAGAATTCGCCGAGAGCCGGTCAGCGAGGAGGAACTCGCCGATGCTCAGTCAGCGATTGTGCGTTCAATGCCACGTAACCTCGAAACAAACGAGGGCATGGCATCAGCGCTGCACTCGATTGAGCAATACCAGCTGGGGCTCGACTACTTGGAGCGGTTCGCGGGGTTTGTGGATGCTGTCGATGTCGAACAGATTCTCGCCACTGCCGAAAAACGGCTACACCCGGATCGCTGTGCAGTTACGGTTGCCGGACCGTACCCGAGTATTGATGCTGACGGAGCAAAGAAACCCTGACATGGCAACTCGAATCGAAATTACAGCAGCGCTCGATGAGTACCTCGACATCGCTATAGTCGCAGATTCGTCTCTAAACGGACTACAGGTTCAAGGTGCCGAAAAAGTTAACCGGGTAGCATTAGCGGTTGACGCCTCGCAGGCGACAATCGAAGCTGCAGTTGACGCTGACTGCCAATTTTTGTTTGTGCACCATGGATTGTTTTGGGGCCAGCAGGTTCCACTGACAGGGGTTGTCGGCCAACGGGTCCGTACATGCTTCGCCGGTGATCTCTCTGTGTACGCTGCTCACTTGCCCCTCGACGTTCATGCTGAGGTGGGAAACAACGTCTTATTAGCGAAGCGGCTTGGGGCGAGAATCGACGGTACCTTTGGCAAGATTGGTGTGCTCGCAAATTTCGAGGAAGCTACTGATATTGGTTCGGTGGCTGGGCGTCTCGCAGGCGCGGGCTGTGCGGAGCCACTGATTTGGTCGTTTGGAGATGGAGAAGTTGGTCGAATCGCTGTTATAACCGGGCGGGGTTGTAGCGAGCTGGACGCCGCCGTTGATGCTGGCGCGGACTGCTTTGTGACGGGAGAACCGGTACACGAGGCGTATCATGCGGCTCGCGATCATGGCATTCACTGCCTTTTTGGCGGCCACTATGCCACTGAGACCTTCGGGGTAAGTGCCATTGGCGACTGGCTGGCAGCACAGTTCAACATTGAACCGATCTGGATCGAACATCCCACTGGAATTTGATTGAGCTGTAGCATGACCTACACCTTGCGTTGTTTGGAAACTTATGACGACTACCATGCTTGCGAACGGTTACAACAGCATGCCTGGAGATTTTCTGACCCTCTTGACGTTATTCCGCTGACCAACCTCGTGACCGCCCAAAAGTGGGGCGGGTTGGTACTAGGAGCGTTCGATGAAGGTGGTGAATTGCATGGTTTTTGCTATGGCTTCCTGGGCCAAGATCCCGAAGGGCGGCTGGTGCACTGTTCGCACATGTTGGCGGTTGATGAACGGGCACGAAATATGGGGCTCGGAGCTCGCCTCAAATGGGCACAGCGAGACTATGTCTTAGCACAGGGAGTCGACATGATCGTGTGGACATTCGATCCGCTTGAATCGATCAACGCCTGCCTTAATTTCGGCAAGCTCGGGGGACTTTCTGATGACTATGTAATCAACCTGTACGGCGAGACCGCGAGCAAGTTGCATGCTGGCACCACGACTGACCGGTTGACAATCAAGTGGTTGATTGACTCTGCACGAGTCAAGAAACGTGCAGCCGGGGAAACCGGCGTGGTCGTAGGAAAATTGATTGCCGGAGAGTTGGAGGCGCCTTGGGCCCTGCAAGCTGACGGTTGGGGGCCAGGGGAGCCGGACCTTGAACTTGATGGACCTCATATCCGCTGCGAGATTCCGGTGAATGTACAGGATGCAAAAATCCATGATCACCGGGCTGTGGTGGCTTGGCGCGAGGCCACACAGGGAGTGTTTAATGCCTATTTTGAGCGCGGTTACTATGTTCGTGAATGTGTCCATCTGAGTGCTGCCCAGTCCAGTGCAGGTCCACAGACTGCGTACTTGCTCGAGAAAGGTAATCTCGAAACTGACGGGGCAGGGGACTAAAAGTGCGTCGAAGCCACAAAACAAGGGAGTAGTTATGCGGGTCGAGTCACTTGAGCTTTTTTGGATCAGAATGCCGTTAGTTGGTCAGTTCACGACCTCGTTTGGTACTACTACCGAACGTGAGATTCTGCTTGTGAAAGCGAACGCAGATGGTGCCAGCGGTTGGGGCGAGTCGGGAGCCGATGGTATGCCGATGTATTCATATGAGACGGCGAGCACCGGATGGCACATCATCGAAGACTTCCTGGCTCCAGTTGTGCTCGACGAAGAATGGCCCGACAAGGGTTTGGCAGCTGCTTACGCCAAGAAATTTTCGTCCTGGCGCTGGCACC
>JAYYTT010000184.1:0-2126 GCA_036344375.1 Acidobacteriota bacterium
TTTACGAGACTCGTCGTGCTACCAACCTGCCCATCCTTGGCATAGGTGGCATCGAGGGACTCGACCAGGCTCTTCAGTTCTTCATACTTGGGGCGAACGCGGTGCAGGTAGGCACGGCGAATTTTTACGACCCTATGGCATCCATACGACTTGTAGATGACCTAAGAAACTGGTGCGAGACACAAGGCATACTGTCGATAAATGAGTTGGTTGGGAGCTTGGAGAGTGGTTGAAAGCAAACATTGGGATTTTGATTGCCGAACGATCGCGGTAATTGTTGGGATGGTTTTTCTTACTGCTGCAGCTGGGTGCGCCGCCCGTCGGGTACCCACGGGTGGAGGGGGAGCCCCGGAAGGAGACGCGTCGTGGTACGGCATTGCTTATCATGGACGGATAGCAGCTGACGGTAGCCGTTACAACATGTACGAGTTTACGGCGGCCCACAAAACACTGGAGTTCGGTACGCAGTTGCTGGTGACGAACCTCAGTAATGGCCGTACCGTGAAGGTGAAGATCACCGACCGGGGCCCATTCGTGGAGGGACGTGTTATCGACCTATCTTTTACCGCCGCGCAGGCATTAGGAATGCTCAACGACGGTGTCGCGCCAGTGCATTTGGAGATCATAGGGTGAGCTTAGTACCCCGCCTTGCGGTCGCTCTTGACTTTGAAAACCGTGATGATGCTCTGCGGAACGCCGCTACATTGCACGACCATGTCGATGTTGCCAAGGTGGGGCTTGAACTATTTATCAGTGCTGGTCCGAGGCTTGTTGAGGAACTTGTCGGCACAGGGTGGGAAGTCTTTCTTGATCTTAAGTTGCACGACATTCCGGCCACAGTAGCCGGCGCAGTGCGTTCTGCAGGGAGACTCGGGGTTGAATTCATGACACTGCACACGGCTGGTGGACGAAGCATGATGGAGGCGGCAGTAGCGGCCCGTTCCAACGGGACTCCGAGACTCTTGGGGGTAACATTGTTGACTAGCCTTGACAGTGAACATATTGGGGAGATTGGTTATCAAGGCAGCACTGGCGAAAATGTCGCCCGGCTCGCTAACTTGGCCCACGAGGCAGGATGCGACGGCGTTGTTTCGTCCCCCCACGAGGTAGCAACGATCAAAGCAGTGCACGGAGAGGACTTCTTGGTTGTTTGTCCCGGTATCAGGCCAGCTGGGGCATCGATTGATGACCAAGCAAGGGTCGCGACTGCGAGCAAAGCGATCAAAGCGGGGGCAGACATCTTGGTGGTGGGACGACCAATTATCAAGGCGTCTGACCCAGCAGCGGCTGCCCAGGAAATTCGGTCAGAAATGGAGCATGCATATGACCGGCGAAATTAAAGTGGCAGGGGATGATTTGGCAAGACACGAGCGTCTTGGGCCGCTTGAAGATGCAATCGATTACCGATTCGTTGACCGAGAATTGCTTCACCGTGCGACGATCCACCGCTCATTCGCTCATGAAAGCGAAGAAGACGTTGCTGACAATGAGGTGCTCGAGTTTCTTGGTGATGCAGTTCTTGGCCTCGTGGTGAGCGAATTACTGTACCAACGCAACCCGGAGCTTTCCGAAGGGGAAATGTCGAAGTTAAAGGCTTTTCTCGTTTCTTCCGAATCACTCGCTCGGAGGGCAGAGAGGATCGATCTCGGCGCATACCTGGTACTTGGAAAGGGCGAGGAAAAGACTGCAGGCCGGCTGAAAGATTCACTTCTAGCCAATTCATTCGAGGCAGTGATCGCAGCCATATATCTCGATGGTGGACTGCAAGAAGCCACGAAATTTGTTGATCTCACAGTTTATGAACGTCTCGCCGAAGCAAGCGAGGACAACACTCACTTCAGCGACTTTAAATCCTTATTGCAGGAGCGGCTCCAGTCGGAGGGCCAGTCGCTTCCAGCTTATAGGGTGGTAGAAGAGAGTGGCCCTGACCATGCCAAGATGTTCTCTGTGGAGGTGGAGTTGGATGGTCAAGCAATTGCCGTCGGCAACGGCAAGACGAAGAAATCAGCAGAGCAGATGGCGGCTGAACTCGCACTCCAGATTCTCGCCCCTGCCGGCACGGACGCCGGGTGTCAGGTGCCTTCGATCCAACCGCCACCGAGTAATAGGTCACCGTCGTAAAAAGC
>JAYYTT010000185.1:0-2306 GCA_036344375.1 Acidobacteriota bacterium
GCCGGGTTAGTCCCGTGCGCCGAATCGGGAATCAACACTTTGCGACGTTGCGTATCCCCGCGCGCGGCGTGATAGGCAGCTATCATCATGACACCGGTAAGCTCCCCCTGAGCGCCTGCGGCCGGCTGCAGTGTTACCCGATCCATCCCGATCACAGCTGCTAGCGCTGCTTCAAGCCGTCGCATTACATCAAGGCTGCCCTGCATCACGGCACTCGGCATGTAGGGATGTGCACTGGCAAAACCGGGCGATCGAACTACCCGTTCGTGTACCTTCGGGTTGTACTTCATGGTGCAGGAACCGAGTGGGAACAAACCCGATTCAATCCCAAAATTGTGCTGCGAGATACGAGTGAAGTGTCGCACGACGTCCACCTCAGAGACCTCCGGAAAACCATCGATCTCACCACGAACGGCATCTTCGCCCCAAGCTTCCACGGGATCAACCTCCGGCACATCAAGCCGTGGGAAGGTACACCCTACCCTACCGGAGCCACCGCGCTCGAAAATCAGCATTTCCTGCTTGAGTTGCGCCTGGTCGTCGCGAAGCTTCACGTTGTTCCCCTGGTTGCTCATGAGCAAGCCTCCCCCAGAACCTTTGCCAAACGCTCAATGTCATCTCTCGTGTGGATTTCAGTAACACATACGAGCAATTCGTTTTCACGAACTGCATCGAAGCGACCAAGGGGGACACCCGGCACAACACCATTGACGGCACATGCATCTACGACATCGCCCGCCGGGATCGGCAGGCGCACCACAAACTCGTTAAAGCAAGGACCCGTGAATGGAAACTCAATACCGGAAACTTCAGCGAGTCGCCTGCGCGCGTAGGTCGCTTTAGAGAGGTTCTGTAAAGCGAGCTCGCGAATTCCTTGGCGACCGAGACTACTCAAGTGAATACACGTCGCTAGGGCACACAGAGCCGTGTTTGTACAAATGTTTGACGTCGCTTTAGCGCGGCGGATGTGCTGCTCACGTGTTGCCAGCGTCAACGCAAAGCCTCGGCGACCCTCTGCATCAACCGTCTGACCGGAAAGTCGGCCGGGCAAATTGCGGACGTACTCCATACGACTAGCCATAAAACCAACTAACGGACCACCATAGTTCTGCCCATTACCAAAGCTCTGTAGCTCGCCTGCGACGATATCCGCACCGACTTCACCGGCAGGTACAGTTAGCCCCCAAGCCACCGGCTCGGCAACCGCGACAATGAACTTGGCAGGGGCATCGGCAACAGCATTTCCTGCATTGCGAAGATCTTCTACAACGCCAAAAAAGTTGGGCTGCTGGACGATCAGAGCAATCACGTCATCGTCGATCGCGGGGATCAAGGTGCGACCTACGTTATCAAGGCGCAGTACTTCGAAATCAATGTCGAGATACTTAGCATAGGTCTCGGCGACCTCCCGATATGCGGGGTGCAAGCCTTCTGACCACAGCACACGGCCACCACGGCGCATTAGCCGACGCGCCATAAGAACAGCTTCGGCAATGGCACTCGCCCCGTCATACATCGACGCGTTGCATACCTCCATGCCCGTGAGCATCGACACCAGTGTCTGGAACTCAAAGATTGCTTGCAGAGTTCCCTGGCTGATCTCTGCCTGGTAAGGAGTGTAGGCAGTCATGAATTCTTGACGCTGGATTAAAGCGTCGACATGCGTCGGAACGAAGTGCGGAGAACAGCCCGCTCCTAGGAAGCTCAGGATCCCGGAAGCCGGACCATTACGCGACGCTAGTTCTTCAAGATGACGGAGAAGTTCAGGTTCTGAGAGCGCTTCTTCAACTGGCAACTCGCCCCCGTATCGGAGCCCCTCCGGTATTGAAGCAAAGAGATCTTCGAAGCCTTCGACACCAACCACGTCCAGCATCTCGCGGCGGTCGTCCGGGCCTAGTGGCTGGTACCGGCCGGGGCCATGAAGATCGTTGGTGGTGCTCATTCGGTCTCGCTACGTAGGAAGTTCTTAAGGCTAGTCGCCGCCAACTGGGGCCCCCAGATTAGTGGTCACCCTCAGCGGATTCCAAGAAACTGACATAGTCACTGAAAGACAATAAGCCCTCCATCTCACTGCTGTCCGCCATACTCACCCTAACCATCCAGGCCGCACCGTGTGGGTCTTCGTTGACTAATTCGGGTTGATCAAGAAGTTCTTCGTGAACCCCAGTGACCTCTCCTGAGATCGGCGCATATAACTCCGAGACAGCCTTGACTGACTCGATGGTGCCAAAAGGCTGCCCTGCCTCCAAATGATCACCGACTGCTGGCAATTCAACATAGACAACGTCGCCGAGTTCCGCCTGGGC
>JAYYTT010000186.1:0-2596 GCA_036344375.1 Acidobacteriota bacterium
TTTATCGATACAAGGTTTAATGAGGCTGGGCAAATTGAGCGGATCGAAAAACTCGAATGGGACTCAAAGACCGGGGACGTTCGAATTAGTGAAGAGGCTAACAACGAATACGGCTCGGATGGAAGCGTTTATCGTAGCCACATAACGAACCACAATGAGAACACCAGAACGACTATTAGCTATGACGGGGAAGGAAACAGTAGCAACTTCGAGAAATTTGATTCGAACGGTAAGGTGATTGAACAGTACGACTATGGTAGGGATCCTTCTATGACCGGGGATGGACCTTTCGAAGACAAGAAAGCCGACGACGGACCGGTAACAGAAGACGCTACAGACAAAACAGGCGAAGACCCCGACCTTGGCGGCATTTTGGGCGGTGCGCTTGGCGGCTCTGATGGAGGGGCTGACACAGTGGTGCCTACAATGGACACAGCGACCGCGACTTTGCTAGAGGCTCAGGCACTCGTAGATTCGGTAGCCGCGGAAGGTACCACGGATGACTCATCTACATCCGAGGAGTCCTTTGACGCAGATGGGTATGAGGATGACGATTCGGAGGAACTCATTGACGACCCTCTGAAGCTACCCGAAGAATGATGTTCAGTCTGGCTCGTGAAACGCCTGGCGGATGTTGCGGGTAATCGGGTACGTAAAATAAGTCACCAGGCGGCGCTCGCCAACCAGCAGGTCGGCGCTTGCCAGCATCCCCGGCGTGAGATCAACCTCATCGGGCAGATCTTTCAAAGAGCTATCAAAAATCTTCACCCGTCCCCGATACCAGGCACCCGGCTCTCCTGAGAGAGAATTATCAAAGGTGTCATCTGAGACAAACACCAGTTCGCCTTTGAGGTCACCATACTGCTGGTAAGGCAGCGCATCCAGCTTGACCGAGACCGGTGCCTGCAGCTTCAGATCACTGACATCCTTGGGGTCGATGTCGATCTCGAGCTCAAGCGGTACATTGGTTCTGACCAAGGTAAACAACGTCTCACCCTCGCTAACGATTGAACCGGCCGTCACTTTGGGCAGATCGAGCACAATGCCATCGACCGGGGAGCGCACATCTAGATTGGAGACCTGCCGGTCCAGCTTGACTTGCTCCTCGTTGAGTTCCGCCTTCGCTTCCTGATTACTCCCGAGTTCCTTTGCCAGTGTTGACGCCCATTGGGCATGGAAAGCCTCTCGATCAGCGATCGTCGACAATTTCTTAACCCTTAAGCTGTCGATCGAATTCTTGGCGCTAGCATACTCACGCTGCGCTGCCAGACTGGCATCCCGTGACTGCAGGTAACTCAGCTGTGATCCGATTTGCCTGTCGTACAGTTTCTTGTGAGACGCTTCGATCTGCTGCTTAACCTTAAACTGCGTCCCTGCAATCTCAGCGGCGTTGCGGGCCGCGATGACCTCCTGATCGAGACTTTTTATCTGCGATTCAAATGAGGCCATGCGTGAGCGGTACTCATCCAACCGCTTGGAGAGGATATCGCGATTGACCGCTTTCAGACCCGTAGAGTCGGGGAT
Source organism: Acidobacteriota bacterium (assembly GCA_036344375.1). GTDB lineage: Bacteria > Acidobacteriota > UBA890 > UBA890 > UBA890 > UBA890. The sequence goes on from JAYYTT010000186.1 coordinate 1,525, forward strand.
TTCCCCACCGGAAGCCATCAGCTCCTGTTCCAGCGTCATGCGCCGGATACGCTGGTCGGTCGCGCCCAGTTTTTCCATAACCACCGTGAGATTGGCTGTTGCAAATGTGCCATCCAGTCGTACAACCGGCTGGTCCTTTACCACCGCCTGGCCGCGCTCGACATACATTTTCTCTATTGTGGCACTCGATGTCGCCTGTACCTCGACGTTCGGTACTTTGGTTCTTAACTTGCCGCGGGACGACACCGTGGTATCGACAAAGGTCACGGATAGAAAAACAAAAAGCAGAACCACAAAGGTCATCAGGGAAGTCCACGCGATCCAGATCGGTCTCGACGGGGTGCGGTCGTAGATCGCATCGGTATCTTCGATGACTTCAGTGATCGGTTGCTGATCGCCGCGTGAGGATACAGTGATTGTCTCGCTGTCCTTACCTTCACCAGCTGCTAGCTTGTCATCGACATGTCCAAGCCGCACATTGCTCGATCGCACATAGCCCGCCAACTGGCCCATGAGCTTCAAAGCAGTTTCCGGATTGTCGGCGATGTACGTGAGAAATGCCTCATGATCGATCTCGGTCACGACCACGTCGGTAACCGTCTGCGCACTTGCACTGCGCACACCCCGGTCAATAATGGCCATCTCACCAAACAGAGCGTTCTGCTCTACTGTGTGTAGAACGATAGGTCCCGTCTGACTCGTCTTGACGATCTCGACAGACCCTTCGTTCAGTACATAAGCGTAGCCACCGGTTTCCCCTTCCCGGAATATGAACTCGCCACGCGGATACCTGCGCTGGGTACTCATGCGGTGGTTCCTCCGCCCAGCCCCATCAATTTCCCCTCAACTTCCCAAAGATGGGTATAGGTGCGGCAGTTCGCAATCAATTCCTCATGGCGGCCATCACCTACCAGGTTGCCGTCATCAAGCACGATAATCTGCTCAAAGTCTCGGACCATCGCCACATCCTGAGTCACGAGAACAATACCCCGGTGATTGGCCATTGCTGCGAGATTGTTGATCACCTTAAGCCGCAGTTCTTTGCCAACCGAGGACAGCGCATCGTCGAGTA
>JAYYTT010000187.1:0-5463 GCA_036344375.1 Acidobacteriota bacterium
TCCAGCCGAACAATCGGCGACGCAGGAAAGTGCACGGGTTTCGTGCGCGAAAGAATACGCGCGGAGGACGCGCCATTCTTCGTCGTCGTCGCCGTAAGGGTCGCAAACGCCTAGCACCCTCCTGATTGGCTCATACACGGCGACGAACCGTACCCATTGAAGCCCCAAGGCCTACCCTCTGACCATCGTGTCCGCAAACGGCGAGACTTCGAGAGGGCCTACGAGGAGGGCAAGAAAGTCGTGACTTCTGAATTCGCACTTTTCGCGCGCGCGAATGGATTGGTGCATAGCCGAATTGGGATCACGACTACACGAAAACTTGGAACAGCTGTGACACGCAACCGGGCTAGGCGGTTGGTGCGAGAGGCGTATCGAAGACATCGAAACCAAATCCCCACCGGGCTTGATTTCGTGTTTGTAGTTCGGCCCCCATTGTTGGATCACAAGCCGTCAGAACTAGCCTCGATACTTATGGCAGCGGTTCAGCAGGCCTCACAGGAGACGAAGACGGCGTGATGTCAAACATCGTGATAGCGTTAATTCGACTCTATCAGCTGGCTTTGGCGCCAATTTTTGGCGGCGCCTGCCGCTACGATCCTTCATGCTCGGCGTACGCGGTGGAAGCAATTGACCGGTATGGTGCGTGGGCCGGTGGCAAGCTTGCTACGAGGCGCCTGCTACGTTGCCATCCCTTCGGGGCCGCCGGCCATGATCCGGTGCCAGAGCCCCACAAAGGAGGTCATGGTCGTGCCTGATGACCAAGGCCCCAACATGGAAATGCGGGCATTTATCGCCGTCGTACTGTCGCTCGGCGTCATGGTGGGCTATCAGTATCTTTTCGCCCCAGTCCCTCTTCAACCAGGACCTAGGGAGGTCGTCGAAGCTGAATCTCCGGAACCTCTTAATCTCTCTGAAATTGAAGTACCAGCGGCGGTTTCGGGTGATGAAGAAACAAAAGAAACAACCGATATAACCTCCCCGGCAATTGTTTCGGGAGACCGAGCAATGCAGGTAACACTGGAGACTGAGCGCTACCGAATGCTACTGGACAACCGCGGCGGTTTGATTACCAGCGTGGAGCTCATTGGGTTCGATGCTGACTTCGGAGGCCCGCTAGAGCTTGTCGTCAACCAGCCAGGTTTGGCTCCTACAGGGTTGTTGACCTTAACGACACCAGAGTCACCAGATACTGCAAGTGCGCCCAACCAAGCTCTGTACCGGATGACAATCGACGGATTCGAACCAAATTCATTGGTGCGCGCAGAGAAACCAGTGACAGTCAGATGGCAATGGGTCGATCCTAACGGGTGGAGTGTTGACAAACAGCTCACGGTGAACCCAAGCGGCTACCTTTCAGACTTGACGATTAACGTCGAGAGTCCGACCGACACTCCCATGTTCATAATGCTCGGACCCGGCCTTGAGATGCAGGCTGACAATGGCCGGACAGGGATTTACTTGATGTCAGGAGCAGTCCTTTTCGATGGGACAGAGATCGAACATCTTACAGACGCTGACCTTGAGGCGCCCGACGTTCGTCTAATAAATCTTGCGTGGGGCGGGATTCAGAGCCCTTATTTTGCGGCTTTGTTTGTTCCAGAGGCACCCGTGTCAGTTTACGTCGCGTCGGTACCAGCGGCCGAACCAATCGTGAATCAGGCTGCTACCGAAGAAGGAGTAGAACAAACGGGTGGCCCCGGGACCCGGGCCATGTTTGGGGTCGAACTGCAAAACGGGAATCCTATTACCACTCCTTTGTACATCGGGCCGAAAGATTACAGCTTGCTTATTGCGGAAGGCCACGGCCTTGAGCGTGCGGTTGACTATGGGTTTTTCAGGGTTCTGGCGCGACCTGTCGCTGTCACACTCGAGAAACTTTACGAGGTTACGGGCAATTACGGTCTCGCTATCATCCTCGCTACCTTCGGGGTTCGATTAATCTTTTTCCCGCTCAGCCAGAAGTCAATGAAGTCGATGCGGAAGATGCAACAGCTCCAGCCCCAGATGAACGCAATCCGTGCCAAGTTTAAGGGCGTAAAGGATGCACAGAAACGCCAGGAAATGAACGTTCAGGTAATGCAGCTGTACAAAGACAACGGCGTCTCGCCCCTTGGCGGATGCCTGCCGATGCTTCTCCAAATGCCCGTGTTATTTGGCTTTTACGCAGCGATATCGGTGTCGATAATCAGCCGCCATGCACCTTTTATGCTGTGGATCCAGGATCTTTCACAGAAGGACCCATACTACGTACTTCCATTGTCGATGGGAGCCGCTATGTATGGCCAGCAGCGCATGTCACCCGGCACCGGAGACCCAATGCAGCAAAAAATCTTCCGGATGATGCCGATTATGTTCACATTCTTTTTCCTGACCTTCCCAAGCGGGCTGGTCATTTACTGGCTGGTGAACACAGTGCTGGGTATTGCCCAACAGGCTTACGTTAACCATCAACTTGGGGCCGCAGATGCCATAATAAAAAAGGGCCCAACGGCCAAGCAGAAGAAACGCCCTAAAGGTGGTACTGGTAAGCGAAAAAACAGAGGAAAGCGATGAGCAAAGAAATCTTCGAAGGTGCCACTGTAGAAATGGCGCTAACGCGAGCAAGCGAAAAATTTGGGGTGGACGCGTCTCACCTAGAACACCGGGTAGTTAGTGAGAAGCAGGATTTTTGGGGCGACGGCGAGGGCACGGTGACGATCGAAGTGTGGATTCGCCCAGAGAAACAAGAAGAGACTGCCGCGCCGGAGACAACAAAGAGTGAAATTCAGCTAGAAAGCCTGTCCGTTGAAGATGATGATGGCGAAGAGCCGGTAGCAAAGACGGATAATGAAGAATCCTTCGATAGCGACACACCTGTGGGGCCTGCCGAGACAATCGAAGAGGAGCCACAACGGGACTTACACGAAGAAGAAGGCGAAGAAGACGCTGCTTTAAACGTGGATGACACCGAAGAAGATGATTACGCAAGTGAGCCGGGTGTGGACCAACACGAACCCGAGGCGCAGGTCGCTAGAGGTTCCGCTACTGAGGACTCCGAAGTTGGGCCCGAAGTGATTTCTAGTCTCTTACAGCAAATCTTCCACGACATGGCGTTCAGCTGCACGGTTGAAATAGAGTCACAACCCGATGGGTTCCTTGCCACCATAAGCGGTGACGATAAAGAGGTACTGCTTGAGGGCAACGGGCGCAGCCTTTCCGCCCTGGAGCTACTTATTAACAATGCTTTCCGGCATAAGCTTCCACGTGGTAACAAGATAAGAGTGGACGCTGGCGACTTCCGATCGCGGCGTGACGAAGAACTCTCGGATTTGGCATTTCAAGTAGCCCACAGTGCAAAAGAATCTGGACAAACTCAGGAAACCCAACCCCTGAACCCCTATGAACGCCGCTTGGTCCACCTGGCACTTGCTGAAGACGCAAGGATTACAACCCGGTCCCGAGGCAGTGGTTTCATGAAAAATGTGCAAGTGATTCCTCAAGGAAATGGAGGCGGGAATCGCGGTGGCGGGCGAGGACGACGTCGGCATGGCTAAACAACGGTATATTGACTGATGGATGCGACTGCTGACCCTGCCATCGTCGAAGAGATTAGCGAAATCTTTCATAAACACCGGCTACCACTGGAAACAGTCCAGGCGCAGGAATTTGCAGTATATTTGGCTTTGTTGGAACGCTGGAACGCGGCGATTAACATAACGGCAATTCGCGATCGTCGAAGGGCCATCGAGCGGCATTTCGCAGAACCGGCCATGGCAATGTCGCTGCTGGGTGGGGCCGGGCCCAGGATTCTATGTGCCGGATCTGGCGGAGGATTCCCGGGACTTCCCTTCAAGATACTGGATTCAACCCGTGAATGCCTTCTAGTAGAGGCGAATAACAAGAAGGCTAGTTTTATGCGTGAAGTCGTTGAGACACTGGAACTCAAAGACATCAGCGTGCTTGAGGGTCGGTTCGAGGAAATTCTGGCCTGCGGCGAACTAGAGCAAGCCTCTGTTCATGTGCTGACCTCACGAGCCTGGACAGGGTGGAATGGGCTGCTCGGACTTGGGTCTACTCTGATGGTACCAGGCGGCAGAGCCGTGATATTCGTTGGGGAGGACACCCTCCGCGCTCTGCGGCGATACCTTTCGGCAGGAGCTCTGGATGTAGACGCGACGCCCGACCCAGAGTGGGCACCGGCTGTACATGCCGGGTGGACCATCAGGCGGATCCTTAGGCTTCCACACCTCGACAACGGATATGCGGTTAGCCTAGAGATACCAGCAGACTAGACTACGGCGACTGAATGATTAACGGGCGTTTGCCTCAGGGGCGCTGGTACGCCTAAAGAAACGTGGAAAGCATAGGGGCAAGCGTTCCACGTGGAACACCCGGTCGCCTTCTATGGAGTGTTCTGCTAATGTGCGCCCATGGCAAAGATCATCGCCATCGCCAACCAAAAAGGAGGCGTCGGTAAGACAACGACGGCGGTCAACCTGGCCGCTAACCTGGCCGCCGCCGAGTGGTCAACTCTGCTTGTTGACCTGGACCCACAAGGCAATGCTACAAGTGGCCTGGGCATAACGGTTGACGATGACACCCCGAGTAGTTACGAAGTTCTCCTCGGCACTACGCCCGTGTCGGATGCCGCGCAAACGGTTTATTTCGACAGCCTCGAGTTGGTACCGTCGGCCCGTCGGCTGGTCGGTGCTGAGGTCGAGCTGGTCGGGTCCGAACAGCGTGAATTCCAGCTCAAGCGTTCCCTGGAAGTAGCACGCGAGCAATATGATTTCATTCTGATCGATTGTGCTCCGTCGTTAGGACTCCTGACAGTAAATGCCCTAGCCGCCGCCGACAGCACGTTGGTACCAATCCAATGTGAGTATTACGCGCTGGAGGGCCTAACAGACCTTCTCGATACTATTGGGCGTGTGCGCGCTGCTGTGAACCCGGGACTCGCCGTCGAGGGAATCCTGCTGACCATGGCCGACGAACGCACGAACCTTTCACGGCAAGTCGAGGCTGAAGTGCGGTCACACCTCGATGAATTAGTTTTCGATACAGTGATACCGCGCAACGTGCGGCTTGGCGAAGCACCAAGTTTCGGCAAGCCGATTATCCTATATGATCTGCGCTCCGCCGGTGCGCAGAGCTACCTATCCCTTATGCGTGAGGTTGTGAAACATGGAACGGAAGGCGCTCGGGCGGGGGCTTGAGGCCCTCTTACCGCAGTCTCCGGTGGCAGCGGTGCCGCCACCAGGCATAGTCGTTACAGAAAAAATGGAGCAGGAACCAACCGGGGGCCTAACTGAGGTCGGAATCGATCGCGTTCGGCCCAACCCGCGCCAGCCACGGGAAAGTTTCAACGAGGAAGCCCTAGCAAGCATGGCGGCTTCGTTGCGTGACCGTGGGATGCTGCAACCTCTAGTTGTGAGACGAGAAGGCGAAGGTTTTCAACTCATCGCCGGTGAACGGCGGTGGCGC
>JAYYTT010000188.1:0-4121 GCA_036344375.1 Acidobacteriota bacterium
AACCTGCACTGAACTATCTGGGTTCTTGGTCTGGCACTGGCTTCAGCAGTCTGAACTTGGAACCGTACTGCTCTCAGGACGAACTGTTTTGGCGCTAGTGTGAGGTTGTTGATGGCGAGGCTGCAGAGGGCGGAAGAGCGGACCCTCTGGCGCCTCGCTGTTACAACATGTGCGCTGTATCGGTTGAAGAGCGGTGACCGTCTGCTCGCCAGTGATCGAGGTTGAGTTCCGTTTGCCTTACGCCACGGCCATTTTGGCTTGACGCTGTCCTTCCTTCTCATCGACGGTCAGCAAGATGAGGAGTCCTATGATGAAGAACACGGCTAGACAAAGAATCGCGGGGCGTGCCCCTAATAACGCATAGACACTTCCATAGGTTAACGGGCCCAACACCGAAGAGAAGCGCCCCGCGATGCCATAGAAGGCGAAAAACTCGGCGCTGTTGCCCACCGGAGTGAACGTACCCTGGATTGCTCGGCTTGCGGACTGGCTACCCCCGAGCACCAACCCAACGACGATGCCGAGACCCCAGACTTCCGCTTGCGTGTTCCCTGTAATGCCGATGAAGTAACCCCAAACCGCAACCGTCGTCCAGACTACAAGGGTTAGTAAAACAACTCGTTTGTTGCCAATGTAGTCGCTTGCCGCCCCCAGGATTAACGCGCCGACAAACGCTGTCGCTTGAATGACGAGAAACAGCCCCAGGATCATGCCATCCGACATCCCAAGGACTTCGTCTATGAAGATTGCTGAGATAACAACGGTTGTTTGAATGCCGTCGTTGTAGATCAAGAATGCGATGAGGAACTTTGTTAGTTCTCGGTAACGGCGGACGTTGGAAAATGTTTTGGCGACCCGCTGGATACCAATCCTTACGTAAGACTTTCCAGGTGTTAACTGGATCGCCGACTGACGCTCCCTCAACCACAGGAAAGTAGGCAGCGCACACACTGCCCACCATAAAGCCACTGACAGGAAGGTGTCTTGAGGGCTGAATGGGTGAGCGAAACCAAGCCACTGAGGGTAGCTCAGCATCACCAGATTCAGTGCCAACATGATGGCGCCGCCGAGGTAGCCAAGCGTAAAGCCGAAGCCGGAGATCCAGCCTATATTTTTTGGGGTCGAGATCTCTGGCAGAAAAGCATTGTAAAAAATATTGGCTGCCGAAAAGCCAATCTGTGCCACGAGGAAGAAAATCGCACCACGCCAGTATTGACCCTCATTGGCGAAATACAACATGGCAGTGGCGCCGGCGCCCATATAGCAGAAGAATGCGAGGAACCGCTTCTTTGTACCCGACGAGTCGGCGATGGCACCTAATACTGGTGCTAACAGCGCGACTACCAGCATGGCTGCCGCCAAGGTATAGGTAAAGAACGTGACGCCTGGAACTCTTAGGGTGATGCTGAAGAGGTCGAGCACGACACCATCCGCACCGCCCGCTAGTTGCTCAGCAAAATAACGGTTGAAAATAACGGCCAGGATGCTGGTGGCAAATGCCGAGTTTGCAAAGTCGTAGAGACCCCAGGCCCAGATCTCGCGGGAGGTCGCCGGTGGTGTGTTGTTCATGAGCGACGGGCTAAAGAACAAACTGTGATCCCGGGGATCAGGATGTCAGTCTCCCTTGCCTGAGTTGAACTTGAAGCTCTTCTTGGTCGCCTTGCCAATAGCGCTTCGGGCCAGTGCGCATGTAGACCGGGCACAAACAAGGGTCTTTGTGTCCACTACTAGCGCTCGCATAACTTAGTCTTCTGTTAGGCCACCGATTTTTTCTTGAAGGTCGCCGTTGCGAAGCATTTCGAGGACTATGTCGCAACCGCCGACGAAATCACCGCCAATGAATACCTGTGGAATCGTTGGCCATGCCGTCACATCCATCAAGGTAGCCCGATAGCTGTCGAGATCTTCAAGGACATTTGTGGCAGTGAACTGCACGTCAATTGAACGAAAGGCATCACAGGTGGCCTTGGAGAAACCGCACTGTGGCCACTCTGGTGTGCCCTTCATGAACACATGCACTGGGTTATTGACGATCAAGTCTTCAATTTGTTGTTTTAGTTCGCTGGACATGGTTCTACTCCTCTGGGACCACCGTATGCACTTGCAGCGCATGCACAGCGTTGGTCAGTTCCTGCCCGACGGCCCGATAGACCATCTGGTGTTGTTCGACCAGGCTTTTACCGGCGAAGGCATTGGCAACTACTTGGACGCCGAAGTGGTCGCGGGTCCCAGTGAGATCCTGCACGCTCACATGGGCTCCAGGGATACCGGTTTCAATAAGAGACTTGAGATGCTCTGGATCCATGATCGTGCTGGCTGTTGGCAGAGGTTTGAGGATCAAACAAGAGCGGTGCCTGCTTGGCAACGGCTTTTTAGTTTAGCCGTTGAGAACGAGCGAGGCGAGACAAGCTAAGGGATAGTCTCAGGAACCGTGCAGTGATTGGCTGTCCTGTTGAGACTTCATCTTGCAATTCGATGTACTTACCTTTGGTAGAGGATTCTGCCGCCGATGATCGTATAAAGGACCTTGGCGTCTTTGATTTGCTCTGAGGGAATCGTCATGATGTCCTGGTCCAGAATCGTTATGTCGGCGAGCTTCCCGACTGTGATAGATCCCTTTACATCGTCTTCATACGCTGCGAAGGCGTTGTTGAGCGTATACGAGCGTAATGCTTCGGTGCGGCTCATTGCTTGCTCTGGGTAGAAGGCTTCTCCGGTTGTTGGTTTGCGGGTGACGCTGGAGTAGAACGAGGCGATTGGATCAACGCGCTCGACAGGGGCATCGGTGCCATTTGTTATTACTGCACCGGTACTCATTAAGTCCTGCCAGACATAGGCTCCGTTCTCGGCGCGTTCTGCCCCCAGTCTAGGGGTCACCCATGGTGCATCGGAGGTGCAGTGGACCGCTTGCATTGCGGGGATTACACCCAGCTCGCCGAAGCGTGGAACGTCATCGGGATGAATGTGTTGCGCGTGTTCGATCCGGAAGCGTGCGCCGGGTGCCTTTTCAGGATGCGCTTTGAAGGTTCGTTCGTAGATGTCGAGCACTTCACGGTTGCCGCGATCGCCTATGGCGTGGACACATAACTGGTAGCCGTTCTCGATTGCCAGATTGGCTGTCGCCTCGATTTCCACTAGATCACCGGTGTTATGGCCAGAACTGGTTGGCTCGTCACTGTAAGGTTCGAGCAGCCAGGCTCCCCGTGGGCCGAGCGCTCCATCGATGGCCAACTTGATGGCGCGCACTGTCAGCATGTGATTTCCGTAACCGATAAGTCGTCCAGCCTTCAATGTTTCAGCGTCGAGGTTCTCACCTCTTACCATCACCCACAGTCGCACCTGCAAGGCGTCTTCGTCGACACCTCGCTTGAACATCTCGATCGTGCTCCATCCCGAGCCGGCGTCCTGGAAGCTAGTGATTCCCTTGCTGATAACTTCTTGAGACGCAAGTTCCATCTCGTGCCAGGTCCGAGCGGATCTGTCATCGTCAGTCATCCGGCTTTCCATATTCCTGCGGGCACGGTTAATGACGCTTGAGGCGCGTTCAACGAAGACTCCAATGGGTTCGCCATTATTGTTCAAGATGATCTCGCCGCCCTCCGGCTGCATGGTGTTGCGGTCGACACTGGCAAGCTCCATGGCATAGGCGTTACCGAATGTCGCGTGGCCGGACGCATGACGCAGGATCACTGGATTCTCTCGACTCACCTCACTAATTGCGTCATGGGTTGGGAATCCGCGCACGGTGTTCGACTCGTCGAGGTCTCCCATCTTTTCCTGGTGCCAACCACGGCCTTCAATCAACTGGCCCGGTTGAGCTTCGGCGACCGCCGTTGCCACCATGTCAGCCACACCTTGCCAGCTCGCAACATCCAGAAGATCGAGGTTCAGTACGTTTGAACCGATCCCCATGAAGTGCCCATGCCCCTCAATAAATCCGGGAATTGCCAGGTTGCCCTGAAGGTCAATCACCTTGGTTTCTGGTCCAATGTAGGCTTCTACCTCAGTGTTCGACCCGACAAGGTCGATTCGATCACCATTGATGACGATTCCGTTGGCTTCAGGCATGGTGTCGTCGACAGTAACCACCTTCCCGTTGTAGATGACCATGCTGGCAGGTT
>JAYYTT010000189.1:0-4022 GCA_036344375.1 Acidobacteriota bacterium
GAGCGGCTTCATGAGCCGCACATAGGCCGGAAATGCCGGCGCCAATGATGACTAGACGCTTCATTGTTTCACCACGGACTATCTAAACAGTACGGCTAAAGACAGGCTTTTCTGGGTCTTGTTTCTCGCGCAGGTAACGATCGAAACACATCGCCAGGTTGCGAACGAATAGCTCTCCTACCGGAGTAACAACGATGGCTTGGGAGCCAACTTTGACCATTTCGTCCACCTCGTGCTCCCCAAGTGCCGCGAGGTCCTCAGCGAAGTACTCTTGGAATTTGATGCCGTGGCGGGCTTCAATGGCCGCGAACTCGACATGGAAATTACACATAAGCTCGTGAATGACGTCGCGGCGTACATCGTCATCTGCACTACGGGCGATACCTCGGTAAACCGGTAGCCTCCCCGCTTCGATTGCCTCTCCATAGCTGCTGAGTTTTTTCTCATTCTGCGTATATGAGCCTTGCACATCGCCAATCGCCGAGGTTCCTAAGCCGATCACGTCCCCCGCAGGAATTACCGAATAGCCTTGAAAGTTACGTCTTAGGCGATGTTCCTTCCGAGCTCGAAAGAGTTCATCGTCAGGCTTCGCAAAGTGGTCCATGCCTATGGGCTCGTAACCTGCCTGTAACAGCTTCTCTCGAGCAACGGTGAACAACTCGAGCTTGAGATCACGTCCTGGCAAGTTGTCCTGCGAGATCTGATTTTGGTGCGCTCGCATCCAGGGAACCAATGCGAATGAGTAAACTGCTAGCCGGTCGACTCCCATGTTGATGACTTGGTCCACGGCCCGAGCGAACGAGTCAGAGCTTTGAAACGGAAGGCCATAAATAAGGTCGACATTAATCCCACGGAAACCCTTGCGCCGGGCGTATTGGATTAGTTCCTCGGTCTCCTTTGCCGATTGAACTCGATTGATGGACTTTTGAACCTCAGGAGTGAAGTCCTGCACACCCATCGACACACGGTTGAAGCCACGCTCTCCGAGAACATCAAGATGCTCAAAAGTAGTCACCCGCGGGTCAACCTCGACGGCGAGCTCTGCATCATGGCAGCGTTCAAAGCGGTCGAACAAGTGGTCTAGGAGTTCGGCGAGATCGTTTGGCTTGTGATAGGTGGGCGTGCCGCCGCCTAGATGGAGTTGGGACACTTTTCGTCGCTGCGGTAAGTGTTTTGCGACCAAACTGATTTCGCGACGGAGAAGATCAAGATACGGAACCGTCTTCTCATAGTGTGGGGTGATGATGACGTGGCAAGCACAGAACAAGCAGCGTTCTTCACAAAACGGCAGGTGGATGTAGATCGACAACGGCTCAGAATCACGTTTATTGGCGGCTGCCAAAAGGTTGGTATAGATAGCGTCATCAAGATTCTCTTGGAACTCCACCGCAGTGGGGTAGCTTGTATACCTCGGCCCTTGACGGTCATAGCGCCGCATCAACTCGGTGGTTACTGCTGGGGACAGTAACTGAGTGATGGCATCTTTCGTATTGGTATTGTTCTTCGCCATTTATTGCTAAACCTCTTCACCGGCTGGCGCTGAAGTGCGAGAACACTCCTGCGTTTCGCTGTGAACGACTCCGATCAATGCCTCGACGCTTTCCATGGGAGTTTGTGGGAGGATCCCGTGCCCCAAATTCACGATGTGCCCAACGGGTGGGATGTCTTGCAACAACCGACGAGCCGCCCGTGATGTCGACTCGGGCCCCGCGAGCAGGATTGCCGGGTCAAGATTTCCTTGCAGAATCTTCTGCGGTCCCAATGACTGACGTAACTCGGCCATGTCAACTCGCCAGTCCACGGAGAATCCATCGGCCGCCAAGGTGGTCATTTCTGCCAGAAGATGTGGTGCATTTTGCATGAACAATATGCATGGCACCCCGAGTTGCCCCACGTTCTCAAGAAGGTTCTCCAAGTGTGGTTTTACAAATAACGACCAGTCCGAAACCGATAGCACGCCCGACCAGGTTTCGAAGATCTGTACGGCATCGACGCCTGATTCCACCTGCCCCCTCAAGTAGGAGCTAGATAACGCTGTGAGCCGCTCAAGAAGCTCGGTCAATACCCTCGGTTTATCGATGGCGAGCGCTCTCAGTGCCGGAAAGTCGCGCACCCCGCGACCTTGTACGAGATATGCCGCAAGTGTCCAAGGTCCACCTGCAAACCCAAGTACTGGAACACGGCCAGAGAGTTCCTTCTTAACCAATCGAACCGTTTCCAGGACCGTCGGGGCGATTTCGTCCTGGGTAGGTATCGATAATGCCTGGACCGCAGCTTTTGACCGTAGAGGTTTGCTGATCACGGGACCAGGAGCAAACTCGACGTTGATACCAAGCGCACTGATTGGACTCATGATGTCAGCGAAAACAATGGCGGCATCGAGCGGGAACCGGTTAATCGGCATTAGGGTTACTTCGGTCGCTAAATCGGGACGGGCGCACAACTCTTCGAAGGAAAAACGCTCGCGAAGCGCGCGGTACTCGGGAAGATAGCGACCAGCTTGCCGCATGATCCACAGTGGTCTTCGTTCTGTGTCCTGTCCCCGAAGGGTGCGCAAAAGGAGATCGTTCATGCCGGTCACATTTTATCGAGCGCAGCTGAAATGCTGTTGCACAGGTGCTGCAGGTGTTTTTCTTCGTGAGCTAACGACAAGAACCCTACTTCGTAACTTGAGGGCGCGAGGTAAACGCCATTTTCGAGCATGAGGTGGAAGAAGCGACGGTAGTTCTTGGCGGCACGCGGTTCGATTGCGTCAGCGCGGCGTGGTGCCGCTCCGCCTTGAAATGCAAGCCAAAAGACCGAAGCGCAGCGGACTAGTTGAACCGGTGTCTTTGAAGCCTCCAGAATTGGAGTCAACATTGTTTCCAGTTTCTTGCCAGCAGTTTCTAGTTTCTGCCAGCCTTGCTCACGCTTGAGAGTGCGGAGGGTCTCGAGGCCCGCTGCCATTGCCACTGGGTTGCCCGAAAGCGTTCCTGCCTGGTAGACGGGCCCTTCGGGGGCGAGGTTGTCCATTATGGTTCCAGCTCCCCCGAACCCGCCTACAGGTAGCCCACCACCGATTACTTTGCCGAAAGTGGCTAGGTCTGGCGTGATTCCGAATAACTCTGCGGCGCCTCCTGCCCCTACTCGAAAACCGCTAATGACTTCATCGAATAGAAGAAGTGCTCCATGTTTTTGTGTGAGATTGCGTAGCTTTCTGAGAAAGGCCTCACGTTGCAGCAGCAGACCGTTATTGGCCGGTATCGGTTCGACAATTACTGCCGCGATGTTGTCACCCTCTTGGCGGAACAGGGTCTCGAGTGCCTCATCATCGTCAAGCGGTAAAATGCGCGTTTGCGAAGCGAACGATTCGGGCACCCCCGCTGAGTCTGGCTGGCCGAATGTTGCCAAACCGGAACCGGCGGCAACTAAAAGATGGTCAGCGTGGCCATGATAGCAACCCGAGAATTTAACAATCACATCTCGGCCGGTCACTCCGCGAGCCAAACGAATTGCGCTCATTGTTGCCTCTGTCCCAGAGGAGACAAAGCGGACCTTTTCAAGTCCTGGGTATAGCGACGCGACTGTCTCGGCAAGTTTGATCTCCAGCTCGCAGAGAGCACCATACGTCGTCCCCCGTTCAGCAGCTTGATGGACTGCTTCGACAATTGCCTGGTGAGCATGACCGAGGATCAGAGGACCCCAAGAACAAACGAAATCAATGTAGGTTCGGCCGTCCACATCCTCGATAAGTGCACCTCGACCGGACCGGATTACGATGGGTTCACCACCGACGGCATTGAAAGCTCGCACCGGGGAGTTAACCCCGCCGGGAAGACACTCTTTCGCACGCTTGAACCAAGCTGCTGACGTTACTCGTGGCTGTGCGGATCTTTCTGTCATAGCCACCCATGCTCTAACGCTTCACGCGAATGGTAAGTGATAATTAAGTCGGCCCCAGCTCTAGTCATGGCAACCAGGTTCTCACGGACTACGGCTGCCTCATCCAACCAACCGCGGGCTGCTGCTGCCTTCACCGCAGA
>JAYYTT010000190.1:0-3929 GCA_036344375.1 Acidobacteriota bacterium
GTTCGTATTCAACATGAACGTGGCGAGCCGCATCTTCTGCCGCAGCTGCAGTCTCGGCAACAACTACCGCAACTCCATCGCCTGTGTACCGAACTATGTCCAGCGCAACAGCCAGATGCGCAGGCTCTTCCAAGTTTTCAATACTGTGCACGCAAGGCAAGGGAGCGAGCGCATCTTGTAAATCCATTCCGGTATAGACGGCTACAACACCTGGCATGTCCTGGGCCTCCGCGCAATCAATAGACACAATGCGCGCATGAGCCTCGGGGCTCCTGACGAGCGCTACGTGGGCCATGCCTGGAAGGGCGACGTCGTCGGTATAGGTCGCTTTTCCAGTGATAAGTCGCGGGTCCTCTTTCCTCCTGATAGGAGACCCGATGAACTTAGGTGCAGTAGGGGCAGTCATGGCGATCCATCGGCATTTCGAATTGTGGCAGCCGCCGATCGGACGGCTTTAACAATGTTCTGGTACCCCGTGCAGCGGCAAAGGTTTCCATCTAGTGCATGGCGAATCTCGTCATCATTTGGATCAGTGTTACGGGACAAGAGGTCCTGTGCGGCGAGGATCATCCCAGGAGTACAGAATCCACACTGCAGCCCATGATCATCCCAGAAACTCTGCTGGAGAGCATGCAAGCTGTCTCCAGACCCGAGCCCCTCGATTGTCGTGATTTCAGCGTTGTCCGCCTGTACGGCAAGCTGCGTACACGACTTTACAGCTTGACCGTCGACTAGGACTGTACATGCGCCGCAGATGCTTGTTTCACAACCAACGTGAGCCCCGGTTAACCCCAAGGTCTCCCTTAAGTAGTGCACAAGCAACGTGCGTGGCTCGACCTCGTCGGCATGAGCTACGCCATTGACCGTTACTCTGAGCCTCACCATTTAGCCTCCCGCAACTCTCTCTCTTCTATCACTAGTAGCGCCGAACAACTCTTCCTTGCCCGAAATTGCCCTTGGACGCTACTTCGCGTACGCATTAACAGCAACCAGTAACCTTTATTAGGGATTACAATGTTAGCCATGACAAATGACGACAAGTCATCGAGAGAAATGCGGTTATTTGGGGAGCTAACAGCATTCGGCTTCGCAATAGACACTGCGCTCAAACTCTGCGAGCCCATTATTGATACCGAGGATATTCCCGTGGCGGGATCCACGGGCAGAGTGATAGCGAAGGCCGTAACTGCTCCCGTAGACGTTCCAGTGACAGACCGGGCGGCAATGGACGGCTATGCAGTCATCACCGGTGATTTGCCCAACTCGCGCAAAGATGAGTGCCCGATCCAACTTGAGGTGCTTGGCAAGCTCCTGGCTGGAGATTTAGGTACGCCTGTTGTGCAAAGTGGGCAATGCTTGGAAGTTGCAACCGGTTCCCAACTCCCGGTTGGCGCTGATGCTGTCCTTCCGGTTGAACAAACGACCTGCGACGGCGCCCAACTGACTGTTCTTGCTTCCGTAAACCAAGGTGACCATGTTTCAGTGCGGGGTGAAGACCTTCGGGAAGGGGACCTCATTGTCGGCAAGGACAGCTTAGGCTCCCCAAGTGTCGCCGCTGCGCTTGCATCGATAGGGGCCAGCTCGATAACGGTACGCAGGAAGCCCCGAGTCTTACTGGTACCCAATGGGGACGAATTAGTGCCGCTTGGTGAGAAGATTGAGCCTGGGCAAGTGTACGACTCGAACTCGGTCGCGCTGCAGGCCTTACTTGAATCGAACGGAGCCATAGTTAGCCGGACCCCAATTGTGCGTGACAATCCCGCGGCGTTAATTGAGGGAGTTAGGGCAGACGATATAGACCTCGTTGTTACGCTTGGGGGCACTTCTGTTGGAAGGCATGACCTTGTTGTCGATGTCGTTGAGCAAATGGGGGAGGTCTTGATTCACGGAGTTGCAATCAAGCCTGGCAAACCGGTCCTGGTCGGACGTGTCGGCAGAGTCCCTATACTCGGCTTGCCCGGCTTCCCCACGTCATGCCTATTCACAGGATACCTTTTCGCGGAACCGATGGTTCGGGTATTAGCGGGATTGCCTCTGAATCACCGGGCGTGCGCAGCCGTCCGTATGGTCACGGAGGTCAATTCGCCGCCAGGAAAGCGGCAATTTGTCTCAGTACAGGTAAACGGAAAACAAGCCATTCCTGTCTACAGGGCCTCCAGCACGATCACAAGCATGTCACGAGCAAATGGATGGATTGAGATCCCAGAAGAAACCACTAAATTGGCGGCCGGGGAGCAGGTCGAGGTGACTTTTTTCTAGCGATCGACCCAATTCTGAAACTCCGTTAGCCAATGCTAATATCAACATAAGTTACCGAAGGAGAAGTTTTGTGCAGGATTGGGTACTTAAGAGGCTCGCCGAGTTTGTAGGCCGGACGGACCGAAAACAGCTTGGCCCGCATACACGAAATAGGCTAGTCGGCCAGTCTATGGGGGACCATCGAAGTTACCGCGTCGAGCGGAAAGCTACATGCCTGGGAAAGGGTCTCGTTGTAACCGAAGCCGGTGTGATCCCCGACTATCCAGGCATCCGGCGCGTCTATCATCTTACGAATGCAATTACCAAATACTATTACAGTCCTTTTTTCCTGGAGACGCAGGTTCCCGGTTATCACACGCGGGTTGCCTGGTTCGGGGGTAGGGAAGTCGCCTTCACGCGGGATGGCCGATATTGTGCATTTTCTTCAGACCGCGCGTCCGATTTTATCCCGCGGGGATTCTTTGAAGCGCATCCAAATCTAATCGTTTGCCTGGCCATTTCGGGAGACGATATTCCTTATGCGACATCACAGTGCAACGGTAACAGGGCAGAAATCGACGCTTGGGGCACTGAGGTCCTTCAATATGGCGTGCGGGAGCCACTAGCCACACATGAGCGGTACGAACTTTTCGACGAATTCGAAATCAAGAATGTCCCGCACATTGGGCCGCTGGATTCCGGGGACATTTCGACGGTCATCGAGTGGATGCGGGCACTTGACGAGTCCGGAGCCAAAGGAGCGATTCTTAAGCCTTCGGAACCTCACCATCGACCACTAAAATACGGGCTTCCATCAGCACAATTCAATGAACTTTTGACCCTGCTGGAACTTGGCAAGGATGAGACCGACCTGTGCCGCGCAAGACTTTTCCAGGCATGTTGTGGCGCGAATGAGCTCGAGTTGGGTGTTAACTCATGGGATTGGGAAGAAGTGGGCCGGTCGTTATTGGCAGGCCTCGCAAGCGGCGTAGACCGGATTGCAAAAGGCAACACGCTTGCCACTGAACACAGCGTGTGGCTATCCAATAAGGAATCTGCCGAGTGCCTTCTAGCACAACTTGGCGAGCAAGCAGCGGACACTTCAATCGAACTTGTATCACTGGTCCCGGAGGACACAGGTTGGCGGCTACGGTTCAGGCGGCAATTCATCAAAACCACTGCAGCTATGCGGCGGCGGATGTCTGGCATCTCTTATCGCGATTGAGTATCGGAGCTATTACGAACCATCCTTATTTGGTCTACCCGGTGCGGGAGCGCAATTTCTATTATAAAAGTAAGGTTTTTGCTTGCCACAGATTCACCAACTGTTGGGATCTTCCCGGAGAGCTCCAAGATTGACCCGGCTAATGTTGTGTTTTCCTCGCTGGTCAAGTTGAGATTGTAGCGTCGATTTAAGAGAGCAATTGGGCACGATCCTGCAATCCTTAAAGAGCCGTCCGGGAGTTCAGTTACTGGCGGAATAAATGGTTCGTCAAATTCATCGTCGATTTCCCCAACGATTTCTTCCAGAACGTCTTCTAGCGACACAATCCCTTCGACCCCGCCGTATTCGTCAATAACAATCGCCAGGTGCTGGCGTTCTTGCTGAAACGCTTGAAGAACGACTTGAAGGGGGGCTGATTCTGGAACGAACATTGGCTTGCGCGTCATAGTTTCGATGCGGAGCTCGT
>JAYYTT010000191.1:0-4840 GCA_036344375.1 Acidobacteriota bacterium
AGCCCGGTACCTGCCGGGCTCAGACTGTATAGGTACTTGCTAGCAGAGCTGTTCTCAACGAAGAGAGCGAATAGGTTTTCCCGGGCGCACGCCTTCGACAAGCTCTCCCTCGTCTACTACCAAGACACCATTGACTAGCACGTATTCGATGCCTTCGGAGGGGACGTCAGGTTCGGTATAGGTTGACCGATCGATCACCGTGTCGGGATTAAAGATCGTCAAGTCGGCGTCTGAGCCCATGCGGATACGCCCCTTTTGCGTCATGGAATGGGCACGTTGCTGGAGTCGCTCAGCTGGCGCGATAGTCATGCGCCGCAACGCGTCCATGAGATCTAGGACCCCAAGTTCACGGACGTAGCGTCCAAGGACTTTGGCGTAGGATCCTGTAGAACGTGGGTGTCCCCGACCATTTTCTAATTTTCCGTCGCTTGCGATCATGGTTAGGGGGTGAGAGATGGCGGCGAGCGTCATTTCTTCCGTACGGCTATGACTGATAATCGATCCTCCTTCGGCACGATAACGACCGAAACTTTCTCGATTGAGACGTTCACCTGTTGCTACCCACTGGTGAATCTCGAACTGCTCGTCATCCCATGTCTCCCAGTCGTCAAACAAAGCTGACTCGATACGCGTCGCGCTTGCCTCGTAAGGGTAGGCCTCAGTCGTGACGTCCAGTCCTTCACTTCGCGCGGCCTGAATCATTTCAAGAAATTCATGGGAATTAGACCCGCCGCTCGAATTGGAGTGAACGATATGGACCGATGCACCCGTGTTACGGGCGCCGGCGATGGCTTCCGCCAGGCCTTCCATCCCACCGCGGGTGTGAATATGAGCCCCCGAACCGTGGTCTAGCCCAACGCGCAATATGGTTTCGAAGTCCTCGACTGTTGCTGCTGGTGTATAAGCGATGCCAAAACCAACAGCAACGGCGCCTTGGTCCAGGCCTTCACCGATAAGCCTAGCCATTTCGTCGATTTGTTCCGGGCTCGCTGGCTCGGTCGTTGCTAGTCCGCTAGGCAACCATTCTCCGCGGTCTTCCATGACGATCA
Organism: Acidobacteriota bacterium; assembly: GCA_036344375.1. Taxonomy (GTDB): domain Bacteria; phylum Acidobacteriota; class UBA890; order UBA890; family UBA890; genus UBA890. The sequence continues at coordinate 1,050 of JAYYTT010000191.1, forward strand.
TGCGTACTGGGATGTGGCCTATGCTCACGCCATAGTTGACGACTTGCCCGCCGTCGCGAGCTGTGTACCACTCGGCGATATTGCCCGTGCCGACTTCAAGCTCCAAGGCCGTGGTGACACCATCGCGGACCATGAATCTGTACGCCTCATCGGTTTGCCCGTGCTCATGTAAGTCGATGAAGCCCGGAGCGACTACGAGACCGGCAACGTCGATGACCCGTTCGCCGGCTAGTTCGTCGTCGCTGATCATTGCGATGCTACCGCCTCGAATACCAACTTTACTTACACCGTCCATTCGGGAAGCTGGGTCCATTACACGCCCGCCCGACAACACGACGTCGTACGTTTCTTCAGCCTCGGGTGCGCAGCCTCCCGCTGCCAAAACAAAGAAGAGCACAAGGCAACGAACAACTTGCCCGCTGATGAAAAACGGCGAGATGGATTTCTGGGCGTCGCTAGTCATGATGCCTCCTAAACGTTTGGTGTTTCCGTCCGCGCGGTGTTGTGGCCGTCAGTGTTCCTAATCTTGCTGGCGGGAGTATGGATTGTATTTCCTAGTAAAGCCCGCGGCATCTTCCGATTTACCCAAAAACCCTTGTAGAAGTCCTGTGGTATCGAAGTAATCATAGAAGCGCAAAGTGCCCGGGGCCGGCTCCATATCAACAGGGATGCCATCCTTGAAAACCATCTGTGTCGTTCGAATATTGGAAATATTTTCGAGCGGATTTTCTGCCAACACTACGATGTCAGCCAACTTGCCTTCTTCGACGGTCCCGAGCACATCGAGCAGCCCCATCAAGTCTGCCCCATTGCGTGTTGCTGCGATCAGCGTATCCATTTCGCTCACACCTGAGAGTACGAATTGTTCCATTTCCAGCCAGCCGATCTCTCCTATGGGCATTGAGTCGGAACCGATGAGTAACTTGACGCCAGCCTCAGCTGCTTTTACTAGTGCTTGCCGCTGATATGTCGCGTGCTCTGGGGAACGCTCATCCGCGTAGGCAATTAGTGTCCGCAATCGAACCGCTTGTTCGTCCTCGGAGTAACCGAGAGAAGCGAGTCGCGCCTCGCGTTCTTTGATGAACTCGTCGCTTAGATTACAGATGATCGTGGGATCGTAGAAAGTTCCTTTTTGAGCCATGAGTTCGATGGTCTCATCGGCGAGTCCATAGCCATGCTCGAGCGAGTCGACACCGGCCTCAACGGCCGCCCTAGCGGCTGGTTCGCGCGTGTGTGCCGTGACGTGCACGCCGAGACTATGAGCGGTTTCGACAACGGCGGCGAGTTCGTCAGGAAGCATCTCAACGTTATGGATCTTGATTGTACTGACGCCATTTTGGATCCGACTGCGCACCGCCTTGCGGATCGCTGGCACCCCGTCGGCTCCGTCGACCGTCGAGCCTCTGTGGCCCGCTGTCGGTGAGACCGCTTCACCACTGGGAAAGATCCTTGGACCCATAAAGTAGCCTTGATCAAAGGCTCGTTGCCAGGTCACATCGATGTAGTCTTCCTCGCCAACGGAACGCAGCGCAGTGAAGCCGTGGCGCAGTCCCTCCATGGCATTGACACCTGCACGAATAACCTTCGAGCCACTGCTAGCCCCGTCCAGCGAGTGATTGTGGGGGAGCAGCGCGGTCAGGTGAGTATGCATGTTCCAGAATCCAGGAACGACGTAGGCACCATCGAGGTCGATGATTGCCTCCTCGTTCCCGGTTGGCTGGTAGGTGCCACGGGTGATCGAGGAAATTGTGTTCCCGGTGATCACGACCGTCATTCCCTGCTGAACCGGACTGCCAGTCGCATCGATCACATTGGCGTTGGTCAGCACGGTAATTGGACCTTCAGGGGCTTGTGGCATCGCCAAGCCTGGCGTGATTAACAAACCCAGCAGGGTGAAGAGCGTCATGATTCTCAATGGATTCACGGGGTGGCCTCCATGGGTGGTGCGGTTCAAAACCGCTTATATGGTTAGCCCTTATCTTGAGGGCCGCACAAATCAAGTTCGTTGAGTAACCTCTTTGCGTGAAACTCGGCTTCACTTAATTCCAGTCGCTGGCTTTTGCTCAGGGTCTCTACCAGTAATGCCATACCCCCCTTCGCTAACCATCCTTTCAGTACGCCGTTGTTTCCTTGGCGACTCCGCTCTAAGTAAGCGACAACAAAATAGATCTCACCGCTATCTACGTCACCCGGCAAAGAAAAATCAAGCCAGTCTAGGAGCTTGCTAAAACGCTCCTTCCCCAAAATCATTCGACACTCGCCTGAGTCAGCGCAGAAAGCCATTATCTTGCCTTACTCCGGATCTGCCCCATCCAGAAATAGCTCATCTCAGCATTCCAACAAGGCTCTCAGAAAGGGAGCAACCAGGGAATCATCAGCGCCAGCAAGCCGAGCACTATGATGGTCAACGCGCTGCCGACCCGGGTGAAATCGCCAACCCGATAACCGCCGGCACTCATTACCAGCAGGTTGGCTTTGTGACTGAATGGGGTAAGGAAAGCAGCAGAAGCAGCCAAGCCGACACCCATCATCAGAGGTCTTGGGCTAATACCCAATTGTTCGGCGGCAAGAAACACAACCGGTGCGAGCAACACGACGGTGGGGGCTCCATCAAGCCCCTGGCTTAGGGCACTGGACAAAACCAATAGGGAAACAAGAACAGCAAACGGGCCGATTGAACCAACGCTGTCCACGACACCGTTGGCCATCAAAGCTGCCGCTCCTGAACGCTCCATGGCGACGCCAACTGGGAGCACAGCAGCAACGAGGAAAATCGCTCGCCACTCTATGGCGCGGTAGGCTTCTTGCATAGTCAGCGCGCCGGTTAGAACGACGAAAACCGCGGCCGCGAATGCAGCAACTTGGATAGGGAAATACCCCCCCACGACGAACAACACCATCATGCCGAGGCCAGCGAGTGCGAATGGCGCCTTCTTGGTGCGCCGCACTTCTTCCAGTCCCGGTGTCAACATCAGGAAGTCTGGATTCGGGCCTAGGAGTTCGATCTTGGTCGCCCTTCCTTGAAGAAGCAACGCGTCACCGATTCGAAGTCTTGTGTCGGCAAGCCCCTCGTGGACAGGTTCGCCCTCACGCCAAATCGCCAGCACCTGCAGGTTGTAATGCTCACGGAAGTTAAGTTCCTCCAGTGTGTGTCCAGCGATGGCTGAGCGCGGTGCTACGACAGCCTCGACGACACGCACCGACTCGGATTCGATTTCGGTTTCGGAAGCCTCCCCCCCAAGTTCCACGTTACCTACCTCCATGAGGCTCCCCACCCGCGACGGTTCGCCGGTAACCAGCAGTCGATCACCCACTTCAAAAATGTCATCGAGGCCAATGGTGATCAGTTCGCCGGAGCGAAGTACGCCCAGAACAGTCAGACCTACAAGCTCCCCCATTCGGCTTTCACGCAGATTCTTCCCGGCCATTGTCGATCCTGCGTTGATCTTGAGTTCGAAACCAATTCCTTCGAGGCGGCCAACAGCAGATGGGCCGATCTCAATGACGTCCGTTTCTGGGCTTGCGGCCACCTCCTCAATTTGCTCACGCTGGCCCACGAACAGCACTTCGTCACCAACATGCAACGGCAATCCCCCGGGCCGATCATGTGTGATCTCACCGCCGCGCCAGATGGCTGCCACCAAGACCCCATAGCGTTCCCGCACACGAAGCGCTTGAACCGTCTTGCCGACAATGTCGCTATTTTCCGACACCCGGATCACAATACCTGTGAAGATTCCGGATGCTTCACGCAAGTCGACTTGGTTCGAGTACGCTAATTCGAGGCCTTG
>JAYYTT010000192.1:0-4803 GCA_036344375.1 Acidobacteriota bacterium
AGGGATTTCGTCAAGCAGCGCGACCCTAAGACCATCGCGGTGAATATGTCAGGGCGAATTGCTGTGGGCGATGGTCTTAGTCATACAGGGTATCTTCGACTGACTGAGGCGCTGGGTGCCAAGTACGCGGCGCGCATTATCTCAGCTGAACAGGTAATTACTGACTTTCGCGACCGGCGGGTAATCAGTGAGATCGTTGAATACGGCAAGCTGGGGGAAGTAACCCGACGTTTGATCGAGCGCGCGCTGTCAAACGAAGTGATCACGGTCGGTAAGACCACTCGTGAACAGGTAGCTTGGTGGATCAAAGACAAACTACTGGATCTCGGGATCGAACCCATCTTCACCAAGTTGTTCATGCCAGCAATTCTTTACTCGTCTGAAGCCTCTCCGGAAGAATATGACTCGCCTAATTATGTTTTTCGACGGGGTGATCTGTTCCAGTTCGACTTCGGGTTTGAATTCATGAATCTGGGCTCAGACATCAAGAGGACCGCCTATGTCTTGCACGAGGGCGCGATCGTGATTCCAGCGGGTCTCCAGCATGCTTGGAACGAGGGGCTTCGTGCCCGGCAAGTGCTACGCGACAGCATAAAGGTGGGGCTGACGACGGGTGAAACGCTGAAGGTCATCGGAAAGAACTTTGAAGAAGCGGGGGTTGTTTTCGTGAATCTGGTTGGTGATCCCGGCTTCAGTGGTGGCTGGGCCAAAGTCTGGGCCGAAGCCCTAGAAGCTCGTGGTTTCTCGGAAAGCGAAGCAGGAAAAACACAAGTTTCGACCGACTGCCACTGCGTCGGCAACACAGGGGATAGCGAAATCGAGGCAGGCCCGTGTATCAGCGGTTTCCGCCCTGCCGTACATGACCTTGTGCTGAAACCAAACCACATCTTCGCATTCGAACTCTTCGCGAACACTGCGGTGCCGGAGTGGGACGGTTTCCGAGTGCGACTCGGCATAGAAGACAATGCCATCTTGACTGAAGATGGTGTGCAGTTTCTTTACCCCCCCAATGAGCGAATTTTGCTCCTGCACTAGAACCAACGACGGAGGAGCAGATGGCAAATTCACGCTGGGCGGAGTGGGGTGAAGCCATCGTGAACATGATGGTCGAGGCTAAGCCAGGGGAGAATCTTCTGGTTGTGACGGAAACTGGGTTTGACCGCCAAATCGGCGAGTCGTGCCTGGTCGCCGGGATCAATGCCAAAGTCAACACTCAGCTTCTGACTATTCCACAAATGACCACGAGTGATGCCAAACGCGATTTTTCTGCCACCGCGGGAGCTGTCGTTGGAGCCAACGTGATCATCATGCTCGGGCCAGCCTCGAATGAGAGTATTGCTAGGGCCCTCCTTGAATCGCGCAGCAAAGGTGGCCGCGTGACTCAGTGTGAGCCACTTGGCGCAGAGGACTGGATACTGGAAGGCGTTCTCGATGTGGACTATCCCCGCATGACGGAGATAGCGCGAAAGATCTGCCGTCTCTGGAATGAGACCGACGTTTGCCACGTGACCTCACAATTAGGCACCGATGTGAGCTTCCGTCTGAAAGGCCGGCCCGCGCTACTGGCGGACGGACGGGCGATTTCGCCGGGGGATGCAGACTTCTTCCCTGGAGCGACACCTTCGATTGCACCCGTGGAGTCAACAATTAACGGCACCGTGGTCATTGACGGCACACTTGACGCCCCGCTTGGGCCGGTAAGTGCGCCGGTAACTCTCGAGCTCACTGAAGGTCTCATCACCTCGATCGAGGGAGGGGACGACGCTGATGCATTGAGAGAGCGTCTCCACTCCACTGGAGACCCAAAAGCGCTTGCAGTATGTCACTGGAATGTCGGAATTAGCCCTCGCGCCCAAATGGGCAACAAAATGGCCGAGGACGAAATGGTCATGGGTGCGATCACCTTCGGCTTCGGCAGACAAGACCCGATCTTTCAAGGCAACGTCGGTAACGCCAAGATGCATAGTGACGTTGTACTAACTTCCGGCAGGGTCACGCTGGATGGCGCGGTGATGTGCGAAAACAACACGTTAAATCCAGATCTGGGCCTGGGCGGCCTCTGACCTGGCAAGGTGAGCAACTGACGCCTTGAACAAATGTCGTTAGCTGGCTGGTTTTTCGCGACCAAAGATTCGCCAGCGGGCATCTCGCTGTAGTAAAGCCGCGACCGCCACTACTACCAAGAACGCACCCGCGTTCATGATCTGCGCGATAGGGGCTCCCAAAGACCCTGCAATCACCCCAACTTCAAGACTACCAAGTGGCCCCGCCCCACGGCTGAGATTCCATATACCAACGGCTGCGCCTCGCTCGCTATCGGGGACCCGGTCTTGAACCAACTTCGGCAAAAGAAGATCGACTGCTGCCCACGCTACACCGATCCACAACATCAGAAAAAGCGACAAGTTGTAGGAAACGGATCCAGCAAAGGCGATCAGCGAGAAGGAGAACAGCCCGCACATCCAGAAGATCAGTTTCCCGGGACGCACACGAGCGGAAAGGCTGGCTAGGATAAGAAGTGCCGCGACACCCCCGACCTGTCGAATAGCCACCATGTTACCCAGCCCAGTCTCCCCGACCATCAGTATGTCGCGTGAGAACGACGGAAGGAGTGCATCACTCGAGAACGCGAAGGCTTCAGCTGCGGCACCTATCACTGCAAGCAATAGCACCGCCGGATTACGCCATAGGACAGTAAATCCCCTAAGAAAGCCCGCATAATTCTTGAGGGCAAGACGGTTCGTCGTCCCCCTCGAAGAAACCACCGTAGGAACCTCCGGGCTAATCCTCTCGGCTGACTCGATAGCGGACTCTGTTCTGGCAATACCTGCCGATGGGACCCGCAAATTCGGCGGAATCATTGAAAGCGCCGATGCGGCAACGACAAACCCGATGGTCATCGATACAAACGGGGCCGATGCTCCATAAAAAGCCAAAAGCACGCCGGCACCAACTGATCCGGCGGCCCCCACAGCGCGGTTCGCGAGCTGTTCAAGAGCCATCCCGTTAATAGCTTCGTCGCGGCCCACTAAGTCATATATAAACGCCCGGCCAAGCGTCGTTTCAGCGGCATCAAATGTTCCTTCCAGGAAGGCCACAACTAGAAGCCAAATGAAGGTGAGGTTGCCAGTAAATGCCAAGCCTGTCGCACTCAGAGCTAACGCGGCACCAAACAGGTTGACGCCCTGAAGCATCCGTCTCCGATCCATGCGGTCTGAAAGTGCCCCGATCGGTACAGCAAACAAGAGCCTAGGTACGTTGCGTACCGCGAAAATCGTTCCTACCGCAACTGGGGAACCGGTGACCTCAAGTGCTAGCCACCCAAAAGTCACGGCAGCGATGGCGTTGGTGAAGCCATTCGTGGTTAGCGACAGCCATAGCCACACAAAGCCTGGGCGTTGAAACGACGACAGGGTCGAACTTCCCAGTAATCGCTCTAGAGAGACCATCTAGTATGCCGGTGGTGCGAACTCGGGCGCCAGCAGGGATACTTCCTTACCCTTCTTGGAGGATTCGTAGATAGCCATCGTAATTGCCAATGATTTACGGGCCTCCTCACCCGAAAGAATCGGGTCTCGATCTTCTCGGATTGCATCAACCATGTCCTGCAACTGAACACGATGCCGCGTCTGGGGGAATGCCCAAGGGTCATCGATGTCATGAAAATCAAAGCTGGCTTCAACCGGCTCTGGTGCCGGGTAGTCCTCAACATCCCACACCAGAAACTTATCGTACTGGGCGTTAACGACGATGGTTCCTTTCTCTCCGTGGAGTTCCAGCCTCGACTTCATCGCCGGTTTGATGGACGTCGTGCTGACAATCGTCCCCATGGCCCCGTTCTGGAACTTGAACAGTGCCGCCGCCGTGTCCTCGACCTCGATTGCATGCCGGGAGGTCGCCACATGCCCGCAGACTGAGCTAACTGGTCCGACCAGGTATTGGATAAGGTCGATGGGATGGATCGACTGGGTAAGTAAGCAACCGCCGCCTTCAAGTTCCTTGGTACCTCGCCAAAGTGCCGACTCGTAATAAGCTGAGGTACGACTACCTTTGTCGATCACTTCGGCGAGAAAAATTTTTCCCAGAGCGCCAGCGTCAATCGCTTTTTTGGTCTCGCGAGCGACACTACCGAACCGCATTTGGAAAACCACGCCCAGTTTCGATCCATACTGTTTACAAGCACGAATAATATCGTCGGCCCGGGGCAGGTTAATCTCGAGCGGTTTCTCGATGAGGACATGCTTTCCAGCCTCTGCTGCCGCGACTGCCATGTCTCGATGCAAGCCAGACGGCGTCAGGACGCAAACAACATCGACTCGAGGATCTCGAATGAGGTCTTCGTAGTCCGTGTACCATTTTCTAATCTCGTAAGTGGCCGCAAATTCCCTAACATTGGCCTCATTGCGAGAGCAGGCAGCGACCATATCGCCGCCCGTGACGTGTTGGAATTCTTTCGCCTGCGTTTCGCCGGCCATACCAGTGCCGACAAGGCCGAAGCCAATGCTCTTTTGCGCCAAGGTTCGCTATCTCCAGGTTGCCCCGAGTGCGTTTTTCAGCGATAGAGAATCTCTATGGCTACAGGCAAACAGAGAAGAGATGCTGAGACCTCTGTCTTACCCCCATGGCTCTCCAGGATCATCACGGTCCTCGCGCTCCTTGAACGTAGTGAACTTCTTCAGGAAGACCAGTGGCACGTCACCAACGGGACCATTGCGCTGCTTGGCAAGGATCAGCGTAGCCTCGCCCTCGAGAGATGGGTCGTCGGGGTTGTAGATTTCCTCGCGGTAAATAAACGAGACAACG
>JAYYTT010000193.1:0-2305 GCA_036344375.1 Acidobacteriota bacterium
TCCGTGAACACTGCTACCTCGTCGGGGACACTATCCGGAAGAATGTGTAGGTTTCTAGCCGGCAGGGTTAGGTATTCTGCGAAGGCGCCGTTGCGTGCCAGGATGCCAAGCACCGTGCGGTTTTCGCAATGAGTTTCTCGCCCTGCGTCGCAAGCGTTGCAGTTGCCGCAAGCCGCGTTGATTTCGCCGACCACCCGGTGGCCTTCTAGATGTTCGAATCCAGTTGGTGCCTGCTCAACGACTCCGACGAACTCATGGCCGAGAACACCCGTGTAAGGATAATAGCCACGAATCAATTCGAGATCAGTATTGCAAATTCCCGCCTGCACTACGCGGACGAGTGCCTCGTTAGCAAGAGGCACTGGGGCGGGCAGGGTGGTGTTTAGGGTTAATTGTCCGTTCTCAAGCCAGAGACCAATCACGTGAGTGACTCGATGCCGAATGCGCAAGTGGGGCAGCACCTGTGTGGATGGTCCCTCATGATGTCGTGATCAGGGAACTCTGTGGTGTGTCCTCGGACCTTCCCACCTATTGCCAATCTGACTGCAGAAGAACCAATCATAGAAGTCATCGCGACGCGTACACTAGCAGGCTAGGTCTCCAGTAGCACGACCGCAGCAGTCACTGGGCATCCGAGCCGAAGTGCCTGCTAGGCTTTAAACATGAAACGGCCGCGAATTATCACCTTTGATTGCTATGGGACACTCATCGATTGGAATGCCGGGATCTCTCAGGCATTGATTGCTGAAGGAGAGCGGCAAGGTTTTCATACGGACAGAGAAATGATTCTCGATGTCTATCATGATGCTGAGATGCAGGTTGAATCGAGACACTATCGCACCTACCGCGAGATTTTGGGATTGCTGGAAAAGGAAATCGCGACGCAACTTGGCTGGGAAGCCCCAGCATCCCCTGGCTATCTCGCTGACAGTCTTCCGAGTTGGCAACCATTCGTTGACACAAACCGATCCCTGGAACGGCTTGGTGCCATGGGCTTTGAATTAGGTGTCTTGTCTAATATTGACGATGAACTTCTTGCTGGCACCCGGCGGCATTTTACCGTCGACTTTGATCTGTTGATTACCGCCCAACAGCTGCGTAGCTACAAGCCGGCAACACCACACTTTGAACGCGCCCTTGAGCTATATAGAGGAGATCATGCGGCAATACTCCACATTGCGCAGAGCCACTTCCACGACATACAGCCAGCGGTGTATATGGGGATTAATACTATCTGGGTGAACCGCTTGTCTGAGAAAGTTACGGACAACTTTTATTCACCGACCATAGAAGTTATTGATCTCGACAGGGCGGTCGATTGGGTTGAGCAAAAGTTTAGTAGCGATACGGGTTGATCGGGGGCAGCCGCTGCTACTTTGAGAGAAATTGAACGTGGGCGTGGCATCTTGCGCGATTCGGAAGGTGTCATTGTACTTACCGGAGCTGGGTTGAGTGTTGACTCAGGTCTTACGACCTTCCGGGGTTCGGAGGGACATTGGAAAAAGCACCGCCCCGAAGAACTGGCAACCCCCGAGGCTTTCCACCGCGATGCATGCCTCGTTTGGGAGTGGTACGAAGAGCGCCGCCGCGTTGCTGCCAAGTCCCGACCCAATGATGCCCACCGTGCGATCGCTGAATTCGCTTTGCGTCGCGATGATGTCATCATTGCGACGCAAAACGTCGATGGTCTCCACACCCTTGCTGCCCGAGAAATGGTAATGGGGTGTAGATATTCTGAACAACCACGCGTGTCGTTCACCGATGGTAGTGACGCCAACCGTGCTCTTCCTTTAGAACTCCACGGGACCTTCTACAACGTCCGCTGTACCTCCTGTGGACTTCGCCGTGAACACCGCGACTTAATCGATGTCAGTTCGAAAGAGACTCTGCCCCACTGTGATGATTGCGGCAGTTTGATGCGGCCCGACGTTGTTTGGTTTGGCGAGCCTCTTGGAGGAGTCATTGATCGCGCTTTCGACTGTGCGTCACGATCTGATGCTTGCCTGATCGTTGGTACTAGCGCGGTCGTGCAACCGGCCGCTAGTGTCGCCATGGTTACCCACCAGGCTGGTGGTGTGATCATTGAGGTGAACCCCAATGAAACACTGCTGACCCAGATGTGTGAAGTTTCTCTGCGTGAGACGGCGGCAATGGCAGTTCCTCTGCTTGTAGCTCCCGACGTAGATGGATAGCTTTGAACTGCTTGTAAAGTTAAGCTTTTTGGTAAGGCAACTGTTAGGGTGCCGCCTCGGTACCGACAAGAGGCGTAACGGATGCGAATTGTCATCGGGGGTGGGGGCGAAAT
>JAYYTT010000194.1:0-10271 GCA_036344375.1 Acidobacteriota bacterium
GCCCTCAATCACACTCTTTGCCCGCAGAAATATTTCAAGCGGATAACTGTAGCACCATAGGGTTCCGGCTACGGAGCCCTATAAACGGTGCCTTCTGGTAGGTTTCAGTGATGCTTTCTGAAAACAAACCTGAAAGTCTTTGCCCTGGCCTCTACTTAGTCGCCACACCGATCGGCAACCTGAAGGACATTACCCTTAGGGCGCTCGATGTCCTTCGTGCTGCAGACCAGATCCTTGCAGAAGACACGCGGCGAACACGGAAATTGCTGACCCGATATGACATCAACACACCGCTAAAGTCGTTACACGATCACAATGAACGAGCAGTGGCGCATCAATTTGTCCAACAGATGGTCAAAGGAACGCAAATTGCCTTGGTCAGTGATGCAGGCACGCCGTTGATCTCTGATCCGGGATATAGCTTGGTCCGGGCAGCGCTGGATGCTGGCGTCAAGGTTGTTCCCATCCCGGGCCCAAGTTCCCTTTTGGCGGCCCTCACTGGATCCGGGCTACCAGTCGACCGATTCACGTTTTGTGGTTTTTTGCCACGTAAGGCAGGTGCCCGGCGACGTGTGCTCAATGATCTCGCCAGTGAGCCAGGAACCCTCATCTTTCTCGAATCTCCAAGAAGGCTGGCGACGTCACTTGCGGAGGCTGCTGAAATACTCGGCGATCGCCCGGTAGCAATCGCCCGTGAACTCACCAAGATGCATGAAGAATTTATTCGTGGCACCCTCCCTGAGGTTGCCGCACAGCTTGGACGCACTGAGGTGCGCGGCGAGGTTACCGTGTGCGTTGCTGGAGCAAACTTTGTTACGACGGACGTAACGAGCACCAGAAAGCCACTTGACCACAAAGACCTTGCCCAACGTTTCGCACAGCTATTAAAGGAAGGAATGCCGCGCACCGAAGCTCTCAAGACCCTGGCGCGCCACAATAGCGTATCCAGGCGCGAAATCTATAAGGCTTTGTTTGTTGAAGAGGAGGAAATCCGTTGATGCGCACCTGTATCACCTTCACCATCTTGCTACTCACCATCGTGATGATTGCGTGCTCGCCACCCACTGCGGACGAGTTAGTGGCAGAGGTTATCGCCATCCGCAATAACTTTGAGGTGAGCCTTTCCTCATGGATTGACCGCGGTATCGAAACCGGAACGCCTTACCTTTATCTGGACGTTGATGTTGTTAAAAACGCGGAAGACAGCCTCGCCCACCTGACGGTTCTCGTGGAGCAACTCGATGCCAGCGGCAATGTCCTAGATGCGCAACGCGTGCCAATAGATGTGTCTGGGATGGATATGCGTGGCCTTTCAAAAAAATACGCCCTTGAGGTCCGACCACTGGTCCCAGGTGTCGAGGGGGTGAGGCTAACCATCGAGCAGAACCCTGCGCGGGAAACCTGGACGGAATTCCCTGAGCTCGACAGGGTGAGGCCGCGCGGCCAGTAGCTCACGGCTGGGGATTAATTACTTACTCTAGTCTTGTCCCTGCTCTGCAACTAGTTTTTCAACTTCTTCAATCGCCGTTTCGCAGGTTATTGCTTGCATCGAGTTCAAGCACGCGAGGACGGTGCTGTTGCCTGCGTCCAGACATTCCCGGCAATTCGTAGGGGTGGAAGCGAGAACCTCAGCAGACAATTGGCGGGCCGCATTGTACGCAGCCGCCATACGCTGGGCCCAGTCGGGATCGAGAACCGGATCTCGTACGCTCGGATAATAGGCAGCGTCGCCCTCGGCATGTTTGAGGTGTTCTACCGTAGCCTCAAGGCTTTGGCGATATTGCGCCACGGTTGAGGGCGGCACTTGGGCTGAAATCGTCTTTATGTACTCGGTTGCGGCCTGCCAAACTTGGTCGGTCTGCATCGCCCCTTTGCCGTGAGCGTATTGCTCCATCCGCGCCAGTGAAGCGTCCCAATCGCTTGGCAGGTGCAGAGCCGGCACCGGCGGCTGGTGGCAATCAGAACATGCCTGCAGAAACGCTTGCCCCTGCTGCGTGTTCATCATCGGGAATTGCTGCGCTGTCTGGGCCACTAGCGCTCTTCGATAGCGATCCTTTACTTGCCCCTGGGCCGATGCGATGTCGCCCGCACCAGTGGCAAGTTGCTGCTGGTATATCTGGCTAACTTCGATCGCCTCGTCCATGCAAATGTTGCACATCGCCGCGTGCTGCGAACGATGGCAATCTATAACACCACCGTGGCCATACAGTTCGCAGGGGCAATAACAGGGCAGTTCGGTAAGCAGTTCAGGATATTCGTTGGCAACATTATAGGAAGCAACAATCTTGTTGAGGTGGTCCTGTGGAGGAAACTGTTTCTGCGGAACAGGCTCAACCTGAACTGGTTCGCTATCACGAGCTACGTTTATTGCAGTGTCCTTCTCAGCCGCAGGTGCGCTGTTACAAGCAAATAGGGCGCATGCCAGGACGCAAACGGCCAGCATCTTGATCCCGCCCCCGCCTGAAGCTCGTCGACAGGCTCGCTCCAAGCTCATTCTTCCACCTCGTTCCATCGTCGTTTCACCACCCATCGTCCGAGCGACCGACTATAAGCCGCATCATCATTGTTCGCTTCGGCTTCGCCAATTGCAATGTTCATCGCCCCCATCTTCGCCTCAAGATCGTCTATGTAATGCAAAACCAAAGCTTCCCGGGTTGCTGGTTGAACTGGTGCTCCGTGCTCGAACCGCCCGTGGTGGCTGGCCAGTAAGTGCAAAACGTGGCTACGCAAAGGCGCAGGAAAGTCCTCGATTTCGTCCATACGCCGCGCCAACCAGTTGCTCTCTAAGATCAGGTGGCCGACCAGTCGGCCTTCTTCTGTATATTTGAACGCCTTGTCGTACGCCAATTCCCAAATCTTACCCAGGTCGTGCAGACAAGCACCGGCAACTAGGAGATCTCGATCGACCGAATCGTAGTGGTCTGCTAACAGATTTGCCAGGGTTGCGACCGATAGGGTGTGCTCGAGCAACCCGCCAACGTACGCGTGGTGCAACTTGATGCCAGCCGGGGCACGGCGAAACAACCTCGCCACTTCCGGTTCTTCAAACGTTGACTGCAACAAAGTTCGCAGATAAGTATTCTGGATGGAGCCTATGATGCCGAGAAACGCATCGCACATCTCGTCGACGTCGCATTCTGTAGCGGGAAGGAAAACACCAGGGTCGATCGAGTCAGAGTTTACGCGCTCAAGCAGGGTTACCTTAATTTGTAGTTTTGACTGGTAGTCATCGACGATGCCGACGACACGAACATGATCACCCTCCTTTGTATTGCTTGCTGCTGCTTCAGCTCCGGAATCGGCCCACATGATTCCAGCAATTGTGCCGCTCTTGTCACTAAACTTGGTCCGTAAATACGGATCGTCGTTCTTGGTTTTACCTGGATGGTGTTCACTCAACAAAAAGACGGCGTCGACCGACTCGCCAGTCTCCAGGTCGGCAACGTACCGCCGCTTAGCGGTCACGTTGGCGAGTGCTGGCTCCCGCACCTTCGGGGCTCTCTGCCCAGGCCCTGGGCAAATCCGTAAATTCCTCAGAATAGATCTCGATACTGGCTGTCTTCATCAAGTCGACAGTGTACCTCTCAAGCTCGATACCCATCTTCTGGTCTCGAATGAAGCTGTCGATGTTAGTACCGACCTCCTCCAACGGGAGAACTCTCCCTTCCTTGCGATCCATAAGCTGTATGAGGTGATACCCAAAACGACCCTCAATGGGTTCAGAGTACGTCAGCGGTGTTAGGTTATTTACCGCTGCGAGAATTTCCGGCTGCAAATCCTCAGGAGCAACCCAGGAAGCTTCACTTGCATCTTGAACCAGGTCTCGTCCGGGTGTGGCGTACTTGTTACCAGCAGCCGTCAACGAGACACCGCCGCGCAGCTCGGTGAGCGCATTGTTAGCTCGCTCGTAAACTGCGGCACGGTCCGCGCCTTCGTATACGAAAATTATCTGCTGGAAAAGAACCTGCTCTGGTTCGGTGAACGAATCAAGGTTCTGTTCGTAGTAAGTCTCCACCTCACGCGGCGAAACGAACACCTTTCTGGTGATCTCTTGCATCATCATCCGTTGTTGCACGATGCTACTTTCAGCCTGCTCTCTCAACATCACCTCGGTAATACCATTTTGTGTCAATGCTTGGGCCCACGCAGCGTCATCTGTCAGACCGTTGCTTTCGCGCATGTTCACGATGGCGCGGTCAATATCATTAACATCAGCAACGATGCCAAGGTCTTCCGCGTGCAGTTCGAGCATGATGCCCTGTGCCATACCAACCATCATTTGCATGCGGAGCATCGGTGTTTGGGCATCGATTTGCACCTGAGTGAACTGGCTTGAGATAGCTGTGAGCTGATCTCCCCATTGAGTTTCGAACTCACTGTATAGGATTGCGCGCCCGTCGATACGTACCAGAACACGATCAATAACGCCGCCCATCTCGCGACCGGACTCAAGCTGCGGCAACGCTCCCAGCTGCTGGGCAACACCAACAGAGGGTAGGGTCACCAACAAACTGAGGCCAGCGACCAACGCCCACGTTAAGGCTCCATTAATTGTCCCGCGGAGCGATTCATGCAACCGCATATAAGGTTCCTCGCGCATGCATGGAAATAGGGTGGCCTCTTTCCAATGAGACTACCGTGGCTGCTAAGAAACTCACTAAGTAGAAGGGTCTCAGGATATCATGAGGCGGTCTGCCCACCCAGCTGAGGCAATCCGCCTAGAAGCTCTCGAAGTGCCCCTACAGTCGAAAGCTCGGAGTCCTGAGCAACGCCGTTCGTTGAAACAGCTTGTACCACTAGGCGGTCCGGGGGTCGTATCGTCCAGCCCGGTTCTTCTTGCACACGCTCAATCAGTGCAGGCAAGTCAATTGCCGGATCGCGACCGATGCGCAGCTCGAAGCGGTCACCAATGAGGTCCGCCGACAACAAGCCCAGCGCTTCGGCCTCGAGTCGAAGCTCAGCGTAGCTAAAAAGCTCTTCAGCCTCGCGGGGCAAAGCTCCATATCGATCGCGCACCTCGTCACGCAGAGTCTCCAGCTGAGAATAATTGCGGGCCGATGCTAATCGCTTAGCGACCATCAATCGCTGAAGCGGATCTTCCACATAATCCACCGGAATTGAAAAACCGACACCAAGGTTAAGCTGGGCACGGGTTTCTGAAGGGAGCGGGGTTCCTTCGAGTTCGTGCACGGTCTCCTCCAAAAGCCGCGCATACATATCGAATCCAAGCGCTGCCATGTGCCCATGCTGTTTGTGTCCCAGTAGCGAGCCAGCACCGCGGATCTCTAAATCCATGGCAGCAAGCCGAAAGCCGGAACCCAAGTCCGCAAATTCCTGGATGGCCTGCAGACGTTTGCGGGCCCCCTCTGAAAGGTTAACCAACGGAGGAATCATCAAGTACGCGCTGGCGCGTCGGTCGGAGCGCCCAATGCGCCCACGCAGCTGATAGAGCTGGGCTAAACCGAAACGGTCTGCCCGGTTCATGATCATCGTGTTGGCGCGCGGGATGTCGAGGCCATTTTCGATAATTGTCGTTGTAACCAGAACGTCCGCCTCATAGCAGACGAAGTCGTGCATGACACGCTCAAGTTCTCTCTCAGGAAGTTGACCGTGCGCGACTTGAAAGCGCGCTTCTGGTACCAGGTCGCGGAGCGACTCAACCATTGAATAAATTGACTCGACGCGGTTGTGTACAAAATAAACTTGCCCTTCCCGCGATATTTCGGCACGAATGGCGGAAGCGATAACCTCAGGGTCGTAAACCATAACGTGGGTAGCTACCGCGAAACGGTCACGCGGTGGGCTTTCGATCACGCTGAGGTCACGGACTCCAACTAGTGACATTTGCAACGTTCTGGGAATCGGCGTAGCGGTCATTGACAATACATCGACGTGGCGCTTGAGCTGCTTGAGCCGCTCTTTGTGATGTACTCCGAAGCGCTGCTCTTCGTCTACGATCACCAAGCCGAGATCCTTAAACCGAATGTCTTTCGAAAGGATCCTATGTGTGCCAATAACGATGTCGACCAGACCGTCGGCCAGTTTGACGATGCTTTTCCGCTGCTCTCCGGTAGATCTAAAGCGAGACAATAATTCGACCTTCACTGGAAATGCCTGAAGCCGGGCAGCAAAGGTCATTGCGTGTTGATAGGCGAGCACCGTGGTCGGCGTCAAGACTGCCACCTGTTTGCCATCCATGACCGCTTTGAACGCCGCCCGCATGGCCACCTCAGTTTTACCGTAGCCGACGTCGCCGCAAAGCAGATGATCCATCGGCTTGGTGTCCTCCATACCGGCTTTTATCTCTCCGATTGCGTTAATTTGTCCGGGCGTCTCCTCAAATTCAAAGGCGTCCTCCATCTCCGTTTGCCATGGGCTGTCCTCACCAAAAGCATGGCCCTTGATAGTTTTACGGGCCGCATACAGTTCAAGTAGTTCACTCGCCATCTCGCGAAGTTCCTTTTTCACTCGTCTCTTGATATTGCCCCACGCCGTGCCGCCGAGTTTGTCGAGCTTGGGGGTGGCTCCCTCGACACCGTGGTAACGCTGGACGAGGTGGAGTTGATCGAGCGGCAAATAGAGACGATCCTGATCCCGGTATTGAATTTCCATGAACTCGCTAGTTCCGTCCTCAATATCGAGAGTTCGCACTGCGACAAACTTGCCGATGCCATGCTCGACGTGAACGATTGAATCGCCCGGCACTAAATTGCGAAAATCCGCCCGGAACGAGTCGCCGTGGAAACGGCGAGGGCGGCCTCGTACTCGGGTACGGCCGAAAATTTCCGTGTCTGTACCCAGCCAGAGAGATTGGTCCGGTAGACGAAACCCGGATGAAAGATCAGCACAAATTACCCAACAGTTGCCAGGCGCGTTATTTGGCTGCTGTTCAATACGATCCGCGTTTTCGGAAACAGCTAAGAACCCCTTCGCCTCGCCAGTGCCCTCGTCACTTCCACTTCTCCCTTTGACACGGCTGTTCACTTGCCGGCCATCCGGGTCTTTGTCAGGCAGAAAGAGAGCGGTTGGGATCCCGTATTCTTCTAGAACTCCCGCCAGCCTCCTGGCTGAAGCAGGCCGGTTCATCGCTAGGAAAATGGAATCGCCTGTAGCCAGGGATTTGCTAACGTTTTCTGCTAAGTCAGCCATACGTCCTTGAAAAGCCGCGGCCGGCTGAGCGATCAACCTGAATGCCTCGGAAGTCCCATCTTCCGTGGCGAGGTCTCGCATCAGAAGCCGGTCCCGGCCGGTACGTCGGAGACCTTCGGCCAGATTGCAATACAAATCATCTGGCGGTTTCGCGTCCCGGCCAGCGGCCAACGCACGATGATAGTACTCATCGAGGTGGTTGCCCCACCTTGCCTCTTCTTCGGTAAACAACTCTGGCTCGATCTCTACCCAAAGCGGATCAGCGAGATAATCGGCGAGCACGGCCCTGGAGCTTGCTTCTTCGCCCTCAAGCCAACTGGGCCGGCCTTGTGGGCTTTGATTACTTTCCGAACCCTCAGAAATGTTTCCGGTCCAGGGTGCAGCAAGCTCGAAATGCTCCCGCGCTGGCGGGAGTTCAACGAATTCGATAGAACGAAGTGAGCGCTGATCTCGAGGGTTAAATTCCCGGATCGACTCAATCTCGTCACCAAAATACTCAAGGCGAATTGGGTATTCTCTGGTCGCCGGAAAAACATCCACTATTCCGCCCCGAACCGCCATCTCTCCAAGGGATTCCACCAACGAATGGCGCTGGTAGCCAGCAGAGCCAAGAGCGCCGACAAGTTCCTCCAGCGGAAGATCATTACCAGCCGTGATCGTCAACGTGGAACCCAGGAAATGCTGCGGTGGCTGAAGATACTCGAGCCAAGACAACATCGGAGCAAGGAGGATGTCTACCTTGTTTCTGGCGCAACGGTCGAGTGTTTGGATTCGTTCTCGGATGTGATCCGGATGTGGTGCTAGCGCGCCGTAAGGATCGACGCCCAGCGGGGGGAACGCGACGACCCGTCTTCTCCCATCTCCGGTGCGATGAAACGCACGCAGGTCCAGCAACAGTGCCTCCCCGTCGAAACGCTCTGGCAACACGACCGCTAGTGGTCGGCCCACTGTCTCCTGAATATGTGCCAATACTGCTGCCCGGTAGCTGCCAACCAGGCCCTCGAGAACAACGGTACGGCGCCCCTCAATTGCTCTCAGCACACGTGCTAAATCGGGGTGCTTAGAAACGATAGATACGACCGTTTGGAGCATGTCGGACTGTCTTTCAACGCAATTATCCCTCAACGGAGCTTGTCCGCTGAGGGTCGTCAACCTCCACAAGTCTGCCACGCCAACGTCACGAGCGTGTTCATCATGGGGTTTTCAATGTGCGAACCGATTCACTTCGAATCTTTTGGAAGTAGTGACATCTGATGTGTTTCTAGATAACATCTGATGTATGGCCCGTACTACAGTAGACATTGACACTCCGGTTTTGCAGGAAATCAAAAACCTGGGGCGGGCGGAGGGCAAGTCGCTGGGCCGCCTAGTTTCCGAGTTGTTAAGCGAAGCCCTTGGGCATCGGATAACAGAGCAGGAAGAATTCACCATGGACTGGTTCCATCAGGACATGGGAGCTCTTATTGAAATCGGGGACAAGGACGAACTGTACCCAGCTATGGACAACAACGGCCCGTGAGTTTCGCAGTAGACACCGATGTCCTATTACAGGCATCCGATACTGGTGCGCCCCTACACCACGCCGCGCTTGATTTTCTCCAAGAGCGTGTTCGAGGACCTGAGCTGTTCTGTGTCCCCTGGCTGACGCTTACAAACTACTTGCGCATTGCCACTCATCCAGGCGTCTTCTCCAGGCCGCTGGCGCCTGTGACCGCGAGGGCGAATATCGATTCATTGCTCGCTCTGCCCAATGTCCGTGCTCTAGGCGAGGGGGGCCGGTTCTGGGAATGCTACGCGGAAGTGACTCGTGGTGTGGTCGTCCGGGGAAACTTGGTGCAGGATTCCCACCTGGTGGCCATCTTGCTCGAACACGGAGTGCCCCTCTTGTATTCAACCGATGCAGATTTCAAAAAATTCTCCACACTCCGTGTGTGTGATCCGTTTGCGAGCTGATCACTGGTCTTCGGATTCTCCAGTCTTCTTCCACTCAATCCCACCCTCAAAACTCCAGTGGTGTGGTAGTCGAGCGACCCCAGTATCACCAATTGGAGAAATCGTGCGAAACCGAGTGAGTCCACGTTGATAATCGTACGGGTAGCCATCGAGTCGATGGACAGCCAGATCCAGATAGTAGGCGCCTTCGATTAAGTTAAGCGCAGGGATTTCCATTCGAACGCTGGCCGTACCGTGAAGTTTGGCGGCAACGAAAGACTCGATGTCGGTGTTGGTCCCATAGCAGCAAACCCCATCCGCGTTGAAGATCCCAATTCCAACGACGAAGTCATCTACTGGATCCTTTGCTTTTAGGGTGAGTTCGATTGTCATGGGATCACCGCAAGTAAAGACGTAATGCTGGCCACCTTGGGAGTCAAGCATCCGTACCTGGTCAATAAACACCTGTTGGCTTCCCCAACGGCCTGGTTCATAGGGCACAGCGGCGGCGATTTCCTCAGCATGTTCTGCCCCGCCAGGCTTCCCATCATCATTACCGTCAACGGCATTCGACAAATCAGTATCGAGGCCGTCCTCCCCTCCTAGTTCAGCATATGCGCTTTGGCTCTCGGTGATTTTCCCACGGCGATTATCACCGGCCGCCAGCTCTCTTTCCTCCTTGCGAGCCACCCATTGAAGATAGGCATCAATAATCTTCGGTGGGTCACCAGCCTGCTCGATCGAGCCGTCCTTCATCCAAACAACCCGATCGCACAGCTGTCTGACTGAATCCAGACTGTGACTGACTAGCAGGATTGTCTTACCCCGGCGCTTGAACTCGGCAATTTTGTCTAGGCACTTGTGAACAAACGCCTCGTCGCCAACAGCTAACACCTCGTCAATAAGCAAAACTTCGGGGTCGATATGGATCGCGACCGAAAACCCTAGCCGCATGTACATGCCACTTGAATACGTCTTCACTGGAGCGTCGATGAAGTCCTTTAACTCAGCGAACGAAACGATTTCGTCAAAACGCTCCGTAACTTGCGCGCGAGAGAGGCCGAGAATGATGCCATTAATGAACACATTCTCCCGGCCAGAAATTTCAGGATGAAACCCAGCGGCCAGTTCTATAAGAGCTGAAATCCGACCATTAACCGTGACTTTGCCTGTGGTTGGTTTCGCAACAC
>JAYYTT010000195.1:0-7586 GCA_036344375.1 Acidobacteriota bacterium
GCGGCCAGAGCTACCGGTTCGTTGGCAGTTGTTTTGAATTACCCACCAGATTAACGAGCACGCAGGATACGCTCGGCATGCAGCCTCAGGCGTCAGAGCTCCCGTCGAAGCCTGTCGCCCCCTTACGCAAAGGATAACACCGGTGTTGTACCTTCTCATACATTTGTTTAGGAAGTGCAGAATCAATAACCACGGTGCCTAATATGGGTTACTTCACAGTCCTAAATAGGTTTATGCGTCCTGTTAGTATCGTGATATGAATCAAACAGAGAAGCTTGTCGATACAAAACCAGCAACGCATACCGAAAAAGAAAATGCCCCCCGCACTGTCGAGGTGGTGTGTGGATCGAGTGGTTGTCGTGCTGCCGTCGAGTCCCAAGGTGTTGCGGTTATGGTTGACGCACTCCGCGCCTCGGCGACGATTACTTCGTTAATGGCAGCTGGGGCCAGGCGTGTTTGGGTTGCTACCGAGGTTGACCAGGCCCATGCTATGAAGGAACGGATCGGTGACGTGTTTCTGGTCGGAGAGCGAGAAGGATTTCCCCCGCTTGGATTTGACGTTGGGAATAGTCCAAGAGGTGTCATGGACCTGTCGCTTAAAGGTCGGGAGGTGGTGTTCACCTCAACGACGGGTGCGGCACGTTTGGGCCAACTCGAGGGGACTGCGCTTACGTTGGTGGGCTCCCCGGTGAACGCTAGCCTAGTTGCTCAAGTTGCTGCTGAGCGGGCTGGAGACCGACCTGTATTTTCAATATCTGCTGGTTTGCGGGGCTGCCCAGGGGGGACTGAGGAGGACTGGATTGGGGCTGCTCTAATCGCGGAACGGTTGACCGATCATGGTTTCGAATGGATCAATCATAGCCTTGGCGCCAGTGGTTACTGGCCCTACCTTCTCGATGGACCAAGTGTGCGCCAGGGATTTCTTGACGGGACGAGTGGGCGGCTACTGGGTAGCAAGGGACTCGCGTCGGATATCGAAGACTGCGCTGCAATCGATTGGGTCGATGCGGTGGCAGCAGTTGCTGGATATTTGAGGATCGACGATGGTCCGCCGGTGGCAGAACTTAAGCGGATTGCCTAGGTTGACGACTAGTTGCCTGAATCCAAGGATTGTGAGCACCTCGCCGAAGACGAGCGTGCGATTATGAAATAGGTCATCAAGGTAGCCGCGGTTGCATATGCCTGCGGTGCCGCATCAGAGGAGAATGACGCATGATCGACATCAACCAGTTCATGGAAATCGAGCTTCGCACTGCAACGATTGTTGCTGCAGAGAGGGTCCCGGAAACTGACCGCTTGATGAGACTGGAAGTGGATACAGGTGGGGAAACGCGCCAGCTCGTCGCGGGAATCGCCGGCTCCTACGAAGCTGATGAGTTGCCGGGCCTGAAGATCGCCGTTGTTGCCAACCTACAGCCGGCGACGATACGGGGCGTTGAATCTAACGGGATGGTGCTTGCTGCTAACACCGATGATGGCGCAGTACTGGTGACGTTCACCAAGGACGTGCCCAATGGAGCCCGGGTACGCTAATTTCGACAGGCTGTCGAGCAACCCAATGATCGATTCCCATGCCCACTTAGCTGAGGAGGCCTACGACGAGGATCGTATCGAGGTCCTAAAGCGAGCATCGGAAGCGGGGATCGATAGCGTGATTGTCATCGGCTACGATGTTTCAAGTTGCTACCGAGCCATCAAAGTAGTTCGAGAATTGGCTGTCGAGAAGAGTCAAAAGAGAGACGGTGTTACCGGGAGCCGACGGAGGGGGGTTTCAAAATTCCATGGCGTGCAACTATTCGCTACTGTCGGTGTGGCACCACATCATGTTCTCGAGACCAACGAAAATGATCTTGCTGAGGTCCGCGGCATGCTTGGCGAGGATGTCGTTGTCGCAGTCGGGGAGATTGGCCTTGATTACCACTACAACATGCCGCCAGATAAGCAACTGGAATTGTTCGCTCATCAACTGGAGTGGGCTGCCGAGTTCCAATTACCAGTCGTAATCCACAGCCGTGAAGCTGAGGACGATGTTCTCTCTAGCTTGCGGGAGCAAAAGTGTTCTCGTGGGGTGATCCACTGCTTCACTGAGGGGCCGAACATGGCCCGGAGTGCAGTAGAGCTTGGCTTGCACGTCTCATTTGCGGGCATCTTGACGTTCAAAAACGCAGACGAATTGCGAGGCATTGCTGCCGAAGTCCCACTTGAACGTATCCTGATTGAGACGGACAGTCCGTTTCTCGCGCCGGTGCCTTACCGAGGCAAGCGCAACGAGCCAGCTTTCGTCGTGGAGGTCGCGAGGACGATTGCTGAGCTGCATGGAATTAGTCTCGAAGAGGTCGGGCGGATCACCGCGGAAAACGCACGCAGGTTGTTCTTGCTTCCAGAGTAGCAAGTCGTTGTCTTGCCATGGTCTGGCAGGACGTCTGTAACCATCAGTTTGATTTACAACGGCTCTAAGACTATCGGCTCGCTGTTGATTCCTCCTGTCTCCACCTTCCATCTCTCATATATTCCGTGACGGGAGCTTTGATCGAAGGTACGGTAGACAATGCATGCGCACACGGAGGCAACTTTTCTTAGACATGGGCACCAGCCTTTCAACCTTGGCACTGTTGCCCAAGGAACTAAAAACTGGTCTTCCTCAACGCGAGATGGCTCAGGGCACTGGGTTGGTTTACAAAGACCAATTCCTTGATCATGTGCTGCCGGCCAGGCAGGGTGAACCCCACCCCGAGCGCCCCCTACGTTTGAAGAAAATCCTTGAAGCCTTCTCGGCCCGTGGCCTTGACCAGGAGTTAGTGTCTATAGCTCCCTTAGGTGATTCCCTGCCGAGCATCCAAGCTCATCATACAGCTGAGCATGTGGACTCCGTTCGTCAGATCAAGGTAACGGGACAAGTTGCCGCGCTGGCAGTAGCTGGAGCGCTTGGTGCGGTCGATGCTGTCGCCCGGCGTGAAGTACGCAACGTTTTCTGCTGTATGAGGCCACCGGGGCACCACGCGAACAACACCGGTCGTGAGGAAGGTTTCTGCTTTTATAGCAATGCAGCCATTGCGGCCAAGTATGCGCAGCAGGTTCATGGTTACCAGAAAATACTGATCGTCGATTGGGACTACCACCACGGTAATGCAACGCAGAACGCGTTTTATGACGATCCCAGCGTCCTGTTCTTTTCGACACATGATTGGCAGGCGTACCCCGGAACAGGTGACCCTTCACTCGGCGGTACCGGTGAGGCTAGAGGCCTGAATATCAACGTGCATTTGGACTGTGGCTCCGGAGACGCCGATATGTTGGCGAGCTGGGAACGCCAACTTCTTCCCGCCGTCACCAAGTTTCGTCCTGACTTTGTTCTCATTTCAGCAGGTTTCGATAGCAGAAAGGACGACCTGCTGGGCTGTTTTGAGGTTACCGACAACGCTTTCCGCCGCATGACGGGAATTGTCATGGACATTGCCGACGACTTCTGCGATGGTCGGGTCGTCTCCATCCTCGAAGGCGGCTACAACGTCGACGGCACCGCTCTGGCTGCCGCCGCACACGTCGAGACATTCATTAATCAGAGTCGCGCGTGAAGATTCGGCGTCGAGACTTTCTACGTGGTTCTCTAGCGACCGGTGCTGTGGGAAAAGTCGGAATACTTGGCAATGAGATCCACGCTGAACCGCTCACCACCACCAAAGAGCCGGCGCAGGGTACAGGTGGAAATATTTCCCCAGTGGATTTGCGTTGTGAGTATTTCCGTGAGCCTTTAGGTATCGACACAAGCCAACCTCGACTCGGCTGGCGCCTCGAAGCAACCTCAGATGGGATGCGTGACCTCAGTCAAAGTGCCTACCAAATTCTCGTCGCAACCAACGCAGATTCGTTGGACCCAGGCGCGACTGACCTGTGGGATAGTGGCAAGGTCGAGTCAAGTGAGCAGCTGCACGTCGAATACCAGGGCAAACCACTCAGTAGCGGTCGCAGGTGTCTATGGAAGGTCCGGGTATGGGATCAGAGCGGCAAATTCTCAATGTGGAGTCATGTGTCAAATTGGGAAATGGGGTTGCTCGAGCCTTCAGACTGGTTAGGCGGGTGGCTCGGTGATGGAGAACCTGAACCCGCGAATCGCGCGAACTACTATGCGGATCAGCCAGCACCTCTCTTAAGGTGCTCGTTCGAGGTATCGAAACCAGTGTCCAGGGCTCGTCTCTATGCTTCCGGCCTGGGGTACTACGAGTTACGCGTGAATGGTCTAAAGGTATCGGATCATGTGCTGAACCCTGCCTGGACGAACTACAGGAAGCGGGTACCGTACACAACGCACGATGTAACGAGTCTGTTGCGCCATGGACCAAATCTGGTAGGCGCCATGTTGGGCAACGGCTGGTACAACCCTTTACCTCTGGAAATGTGGGGCCGGATCAACATCCGCGAACATTTAATAGTCGGGCATCCTCGCCTGATTGCCCAACTTAACATCGAGTATGAAGACGGAACGACCCAGTCGGTAGCAACCGATGAAAATTGGCACACGCATCCTGGCCCTGTGCTTCGTAACAGCGTCTACCTCGGGGAGGTGTACGACGCCCGCCGAGAGTTGCCCGGATGGGACAAACCGGAATTTGATGCCTCTAGTTGGAAACCAGCCACGACATACACAGCCGAAGGACTCGCGGATCTCATGGCTCAGTCGGTTCCTCCGATCCGCGTAACGGCGACGCTGCAACCACAAAGTGTGACCGAGATCGCACCCGGAGTTTTCATCTTCGACATGGGGCAAAACTTCGCTGGCTGGGCCCGACTGCGGGTCGAGGGTCCCCGTGATACGACCGTGAAAATGCGGATGGGGGAGCTTCTTTACCCCGACGGCACGCTCAATCCGATGACTGCGGTTGCCGGGCAAATCAAGGGATCAGATCCCGATGGCACATCGATCGGGGGCCCAGGAGCACCGCTCCTGGCTGAACAGTGCGATTCATACACCCTCAAAGGCGATGGACTCGAGGTCTACACACCGAGATTCACATTCCACGGCTTCCGTTACATTGAACTGAGTGGTTTCCCAGGAACACCAGGTCTGGATGCCATCGAGGGATTGCGACTCAATACCGATGTCGAGCCCGTCGGCCGCTTCTCATGCTCCGACGAAACGCTTAATCAGATCCAGGAAATGGTCGAATGGACGCTCCTAAGCAATCTGTTCAGTGTTCAGTCGGACTGCCCCGCGCGCGAGAAGTTTCAATACGGTGGCGATATCGTTGCGACTAGCGAGATGGCGAGCCTCAACTATGACTTTGCGAGCTTTTACGCTAAGACTGCAAGCGACCATGCTGATGCGGTTCAAGGTGATGGATGGATCACCGAGACTGCACCTTTCGTTGGAATCTCGGCAGCTAATTATGTCGAAGACGCTGGCCCAATCGGATGGGGCCTAGCCCATCCTCTACTCGTGGCGCAGCTTTACCAATACTACGGCGATCGCCGCATAGTAGCCGAGCAATACCAGACGGCTCGACAATGGGTTGACTTGATTGGCGAGCACACGGAGGAGCACATCATCGACCGCTGTATCAGTGATCACGAGAGCCTGGACCCCAAGCCAGTATCGCTTACTGCTACCGCCCACTACTGGCAGGCAACTTGGCTGGTGTCGCGGTTCGCAAGGATTCTGGGTTACGAAGCGGACCAGGCTCATTACGAGCGCCTCGCAGGTGAGATCCAGGACGCGTTCGTAGATCGCTTCCTTGTCCCGGGTACCGGGATCTTTGACATCGGTACGCAGGCTTGTCAGGCAACTGCCCTGACAATGGGCTTGGTCCCGGCAAGCGAGCGGGATGCAGCAATTGCCCGGATGGTTGACCAGGTTCTTATCGAACACGACGGGCACATCGCGACGGGGATCTTCGGGACCAAGTACCTTCTCGAGGAGTTAACTCAAGCCGGCCGTGCTGACGTGGCGCTGCAGATGGTGCAACAACGCACGTTTCCCGGTTGGGTGCACATGCTTGATCGCGGAGCTACGACTCTGTGGGAGCATTGGGAGTTCAGCGATAACACGTATTCTCACAACCACCCAATGTTCGGCTCGGTAAGCGAATGGTTCTACAAGGGAATTGGTGGCATCAAAGCACACAATGAAGCAATCGGCTTCGACCGATTTTTCATTGAACCTAATCCCGTGGGTGCCTTGCAGTGGGCTGAAACCCGATATCGCTCTGCGCGCGGCATGATTCGGAGCAACTGGCGCATCGAGAACGACATCATCTACCTTGAGGTCGAGGTCCCGGTCAATGCAAGAGCCGAGGTGATTGTTCCGAGTCGCAGCACCCAGGAAGTGACTGAGAGCGGTGGACCTGCCAGCGAGGCGTCTGGAGTCAAAGCACGGCCGATGGTCCGAAAAAACACTGCGCGTTTTGAGTTAGGCTCGGGCCGTTACCATTTCACGGCGCCACTCTAGAAGGCCAGATTTGCTGACCACTACGTTTGAGGTGGTCAGCTAGCTTGAACCCATGTGTTGTGCAGGTTTGTAAGTGTTGGTTTGGTTCAAAGCAATTGTTAGACGATCGGTGCGGGCCCGAACGGCCCTCTTAACTGCTCGATTAACCGGGCAGCTTTAAGGATCTTGGCCTCACCAAGGGCAGGCCCGATAATCTGTAGGCCTATTGGCAAGCCGGCGTCGTCCTGGCCACAAGGGACCGAAATTCCAGGCAGGCCAGCGAGATTTGCGGTCACCGTGAACACGTCAGACAGATACATTTCGAGCGGGTTGTTGGTCTTCTCTCCAATGGCAAAGGCTGTGCTTGGCGCCGTCGGACCCACGAGAACGTCAACATCGCGAAAAGCTTGATTGAAGTCCTTGCATAACAACGTTCGAACGCATTGGGCGCGGCCATAGTACGCGTCGTAATAGCCGGCCGAGAGGACGAACGTTCCTAGTAGGATGCGTCGCTTTACCTCGTTGCCAAAACCACCGCTCCGGGTATTGGCGTACATATCAGCGAGATCAGTACTTTCGGCGCGGAATCCATAGCGCACGCCGTCATAACGTGCCAGATTCGACGACGCTTCGGCAGTAGCAATGACGTAGTAGGTCGCGACCGCAAATTCCTCGTGAGGCAGCTCGATGGGGCGAAGCTGGGCGCCGGCTGTTTCAAGTTCGGCAAGCACGGCCGTGACTTCACGCTTGATGTCTGGGGCAACACCTTTTCCAAGCCAAGCCTCCGGGACCCCAATTGTTAGGTCGCCGGCATCGCTCTCAAGGTCGTTTTGCAAGGCTGGCACCGGGCCGGGAAGAGTCGTCGAGTCTTTGCTGTCGTTGCCAGCGATCACTGACAAAATTAGCGCTGCATCCTCGACAGTTCGGGTCAGCGGCCCGATTTGGTCAAGAGACGAAGCGAATGCGATCAGTCCGTATCTCGACACGCGGCCGTAGGTTGGTTTCAGCCCTACCACGCCACAGAAGGCTGCCGGTTGCCGAATTGAGCCTCCGGTGTCGGAGCCCAGCGCACCGGCGACCACCCCGGAAGCTACAGCTGCTGCCGAGCCACCACTGCTGCCGCCAGGCACTCGAGATACGTCCCATGGATTGGTGGTCCTTCGGA
>JAYYTT010000196.1:0-2983 GCA_036344375.1 Acidobacteriota bacterium
ATGATTCGGGCAACCATGTTCCCGTTACCGTACTCAAGGCGGGTCCCTGCGTCGTCCTTCAGGTAAAGAATATGGACAACGATGGCTACAATGCGGTTCAGATTGGCCTTTTAGATGGAACCGTCAAGGAAAAACGTCAGTCTAAAGCTCTGCTCGGGCACTTGAAAAAGGCGGGAAGTCCATCGGTGCGGGTCATTCGTGAATTCGAATTCGAAGGGGAAGATGAGGTAACCCCCGGCGACGAGCTGACAATAGAGCAGTTTGCTGACGTTGCCCAAGTTGACGTGACTGCAACCAGCAAAGGCCGTGGTTTTCAAGGGGTCATGCGCCGGCATGGGTTCGGTGGTGGTAAGGCAACTCATGGTTCGATGTTCCACCGTGCTCCGGGCTCGGTCGGCATGGCTGCCTACCCTGGCAAGGTCCTCAAGGGCCGGCGGATGCCAGGGCAGATGGGTAACAAGCGTGTCACCGAGATCGGCCTTCGTGTTGTCGAAATAGACGCCGATGAGAACCTTCTTCTTGTGGCCGGCTCAGTTCCCGGCTCCAAAAAGGGCTATGTTTTTATTCGCCCGACGATAAGGGGCTAGGTCGATGCTTACGATTCCAGTGCGAGATCGAGAAAATAACCCGACGGGAGAGGTCGAGGTAAAGGCCTCGGTTTTTGACCGGAACGTTAAGCGCACTTTGCTGCATGAAGCGGTAGTGCATTATCAGGCAAGTCAGCGGCAGGGAACCCATAAGACCAAAACTCGCGCGGAAGTTTCCGGGGGTGGTCGCAAACCGTGGCGACAGAAGGGGACTGGTCGGGCCCGGGTCGGTTCAACCCGGAACCCGATCTGGCGTAAGGGCGGCATCGCGTTTGGCCCGCAACCACGTGACTATAGCTATCGACTTGGCAGTAAGAAGCAACGCCATGCCCTGCAGATGGCTTTGACGGTCAAGCAGCGTGACCACCAGATCGTAGTTGTTGACACTCTTCAGGTCGAGGTGGCTAAGACGAAAGAGGTTGCTAAGATGCTCGCCGACTTGGGCCTGGAGGGCAAAACACTGATTTACGACAGTTCTTCAAATGAAGGCCTTGCGCGGGCGGCCCGTAACCTCCCGGGCGTGAGTGTTTCGCAGGACTTCGGCCTGAATGTCTACGACCTGTTGCTGCATGACTGGCTATTGATTTCCAGGGAAGGCATTGAGCGGCTTAGTGAGGTACTGCAATGAACGCGTACGATGTTATCCGCCGACCGGTGATTACTGAGAAGGCGACGGTCATGAAGGAAAGTGATCACACGCTGTGTTTAGAGGTTGACCGTCGTGCGACAGTTCTCGACATCCGACGCGCTGTAGAGACCGTTTTCAAGGTAAAGGTTGCTGATGTGCGGGTGCTGAATGTGCGTGGCAAAAAGAAGCGCATGGGACGCTACCAAGGGACAACTGCAACCTGGAAAAAAGCATACGTCAAGTTGGCAGCTGACCAACAGATGATCGAGTATTTCGAGGGAGTGTAACCCGATGGCCCTGAGGCAATTAAAACCCACGTCACCGGGCACAAGATTCCGAAGAGCTCCGGAATACCCGGAGCTCTCGAAAGGTACGAAACCCCTCAAGTCCTTGACCAAGGGAAAAAAACGAATCTCTGGTCGTAACCACAAGGGTCGAATCACAATTCGGCATCGTGGCGGGGGACATAAGCGACTTTACCGCGACATTGATTTTCGCCGAAACAAAGACGGAATCCCAGCCAAGGTACACAGCATCGAATATGACCCCAATCGTACGGCTCATATTGCTTTGCTGCATTATGCTGATGGGGAAAAGCGTTATATCTTGGCACCGCGAGGCCTCAGGGTTGGTGCGACTCTGATGTCTGGTCCCGAGGCAGAGCCGCGACTTGGTAACGCACTCCCATTACGTTCGATTCCTCTGGGGACACCGATTTGTTGCATCGAGATGAAGCCCCAGAAAGGTGCCCAAATTGCGCGGAGTGCTGGCGCTGAGGCGACACTTATGGCTAAAGAAGGTAAATATGCCCATGTCCGCCTGCCATCTAATGAAGTTCGTCTCATTCACATGGATTGCAAAGCTGTTGTTGGCCAGATCGGTAATGTCGATCATATGAACATTAGTTTCGGCAAGGCAGGGCGCCGTCGTTGGCTTGGCCGCCGGCCGCATACGCGTGGTGTCGCGATGAACCCGGTGGATCACCCGATGGGTGGTGGCGAAGGCAAGGCTTCAGGAGGGCGCCATCCCTGCACTCCTTGGGGTAAGTCGACCAAAGGGGCCAAGACACGACACACTAAGCGAACAGGCAAGTACATCGTGCGTGGGCGGAACGCAGGGCGTCGTAGGCGCTAGAGGGTTAATTTACTATGACAAGATCTCTAAAAAAGGGTCCATATGTCGAGCCTTCGCTCGCCAAGAAGATTGAAACGATGAATAGTGGAGGCGAGCGGCAGGTTATTAAGACTTGGTCACGCCGTTCGACGATCGTGCCCGAGATGGTTGGACATACCCTCGCCGTGCATAACGGGAAACGGTTTATCCCGGTTTACATCACCGAAAATATGGTTGGCCACAAGTTGGGCGAGTTCGCCCCAACAAGAACTTTCCGTAGTCACTCTGGCGGCGGAAAGTCGGTCCGCTCAGCGATCGTGCGTTAGGTGGAGGCAGTGGGAGAAATGGAAGCTCTCAGTCAGGCATCAGCTCGCTATGTGAGAGGGGCCCCAACAAAGGTGCGCCTGGTGGCGGACACCATCCGGGGTTGCGCTGTATCTGACGCACTGGGGACATTGGAGCTCTCGAAGCGTCGTGCAGCCCGAGATCTTGAGAAAGTGGTTCGTTCAGCAGTTGCTAATGCTGAGAACCTAGACCCTGGGATCGACATTGATCGCCTGGTGGTTGCTGAGGTTTACGTTGATCAGGGACCCTCATTGCCGATGCGGATACGCCCCCAGCCAATGGGGCGAGCGCACCCGATCATTAAGCGAAC
>JAYYTT010000197.1:0-4615 GCA_036344375.1 Acidobacteriota bacterium
AAGTGGACCCCCGGGCGCTTAGTGCCGCACTCGTGATTGCGGGGAGTACACGGGGCGTGGTCTTCGCCGACGCTACCGAAGTTGCCAATTTGGAACTGGGTCCAACCGGACTGGTCTGCGGTGTCTCTTTGACCAGCAACAAAGAATCTATGGGAACGGATCTAGAACAAAACAGAATCAAAACTCAAAATCTCGTGCTATGCGCTGGAGCGTGGACCCGTGAACTGATACCGGAAGTCAGTGATCTGCCCCTATATCCAGTCAAGGGACAAGTGATTCGGCTACGCGGCGATGTCGGTATATCCCACGTCGTGACATCCCCCGATGCTTACCTAGTTCCGCGAGCGGGTGGAGAACTTGTCGTCGGCGCGTCGATAGAGGACCAGGGGTTTGACGATCGCCCGACCGCGGGTGTGACGATGGAGCTACTAGGACAGGCCTGGCGAATATTGCCATCAGTTTATGAACTTGAAATTGCAGAAATAAACGTCGGCTTCCGCCCAGCTTTCCCTGACCACATGCCGGCGATTGGACCGATTGGTCTCCCTGGAGCATTCGTAGCTACCGGACACTATCGCAACGGCATCCTCTTGGCTCCAGCCACAGCAAAGTACCTTTACGAAATAATGGACACGGGGCGGATACCCGAAGTTATCGAAAGATTCACTCCAGCACGGTTCGGCGGGGCGCACCCCCCTGCTGTAGGAGGAACCATGGAAATTGGGACATGATCAAGGTGATTATCAATGGAGAACCGCGTAGTTTTGCCTCGCCGAGACCCCTTGCCGACCTGGTCGCCAGTGAGTCCGGTGGGGATACCAAGGGTATCGCTGTGGGCCTGAATCGCCGAGTCATTCCACGTCCCGAGTGGGATCGAACCCGGGTCACCGAGGGTGACGAAGTCGAGATCATTGCCCCGTTGGCGGGAGGATAAGGATGAGCGATACCTGGACGATCGAGGGGCGTGAATTTAGCTCCCGCCTGCTGCTCGGTACCGCTATGTACCCGAGCCGTGAAGTAATGCTCGATGCTCTCAAAGCTTCGGGAACACAGGTCGCTACAGTCGCCCTGCGCCGTGTTAAACCTGATACCGATAAAGATGTGAACTTGTATGAAATTCTACGCGACGCTGGCTACTTGATCTTGCCGAACACCGCTGGTTGTTTTACTGCAGAAGATGCGGTGCTAACAGCACAACTCGCCCGGGAAGCCTTGGAAACCAACTGGGTAAAGCTGGAAGTGATTGCTGACCATGACACTCTCCTACCAGACACCGAACAACTTCTGGTCGCCGCTGAGAGACTAACCAAGGACGGGTTTCAGGTTCTGCCATATACCAATGACGACCCGATCGTTGCCCGTAAGCTTGAGCAGATCGGTTGTCCGGCAGTTATGCCATTGGCGGCGCCAATCGGGTCGGGGCTCGGCGTTCGCAATCCACACAACCTAGTCCTGATGAGAGACGCTTTGTCAGTGCCATTGATCGTCGATGCTGGTGTAGGCACCGCATCCGATGTCGCCATCGTTTTCGAACTCGGCTGCGATGCTGTCTTGCTCAACTCTGCAATTGCCAAAGCGGGAGACCCTGTTCGTATGGCGCACGCTATCCGGCACGCTGCTATTGGGGGTCGTGAAGCCTTTCTGGCCAGACGTATGCCACGCAAGCTCTATGCTGATGCTTCAAGCCCCACCGAAGGACTGCCGTGGCAATAGGCCGCCCTGTTCTCTACCTAATCGCAGATCGGACCTTCGCCGGTAGCGACCAAGGATGGCTACAAAACATTGAACGGATCGTTTCATCCATCGATACTTCAGCGAATCCGGGAACGACAATCCTTTTCCAGTTACGCGCAAAAAATGTGGGCAAAGAAGAAAGAGCAACGCTCGTTGCAAAGGGGCTTGAGGCTGCCCACCCGGCGGGAGTTCCTGTTCTGCTCAACGGCAGCGAGGAAGAAGCTAAAGCATTGGGCTTTGCTGGCGTTCATTGGCCGGAGGCGCTGATTCCTTTGGGTTCGCAGCATAAGCGAACAATGGGGCTGAACGATAATTTTTTGCGTATCGCTGCAGTCCACGACGCAAACGCGACGAAAGAAGCAGAGGAAGCTGGAGCCGACGCTGTTGTCTTTGGCCCGGTGTTTCCACCTGGATCAAAACCGGGGCCGGGTGTCGGTCTCAACGCCCTTACGAGGCTCGTCGACGGCTGCAGCATTCCTGTAATCGCCATCGGTGGCATCGATGTCGCCAACGTTCGCGAGTGTCTGAACGCTGGAGCAATAGGGGCTGCGTTTGTTAGCAGTGTATCTAGCCCCACGATTGATACCAGCTCCAAGATCAAAGAACTGTGTGTGGCAATGCGATCGTAAGCAAGGCATTAAGGGGAAGGCATTGTCTGGGTCTGTGAGAACAGCTCTAGTGTGTCGTTTCAGTTAGCTGTTTCACGTCCGTGCCATCAATGTTCATAAGCATTAGGTGCTTAGAACCTGCACCTCCCCCCGGAACCCATGTGTAGACGATTTTGCTTCCGTCTGGGGAAACACGTGGATCGATCGATTCACCCATTTCTGTATAGGTTAATCGTACAACGTCGCTTGCATCCGCAGTCATCCTGTAAATTTCCGTCGTACCCGCTCGCCAACTCATGAAAACGAGGTGGCCTTCAGGAGTCCAGCTCGGCACCATACCGTTGTCCGGGTCAACGGTAAGGCGAATGTAATTGCTACCGTCGACACGCACCGTATGCACGTCCCGCTCAACATGAAAGGCAAGGTACTCACCATCAGGAGACCACTGCGGAAACCAATGCGTCCCCAACGAAGGCGCATCAGCATCGGTGAATTGATGTTGGTTCGACCCATCTGGGTTCATCAACCAGATCTCGAAACGTCCTGACCGGTCCGACATCCAAGCAATCTGGCTACCATCAGGTGCCCACGCCGCTGAAACATCCCGTGCCGAATTGTACGTCAACCGCGTTACATCGGAACCGTCCTCATTCATGGTGTAGATCTCAAAGCTACTCTCATCACGATCCGAGTCGAAGCTGATCCGTTGCCCATCGGGCGAGAACGCCGGGTAGCCCTCGTCCGCAGGATGGTTGGTCAAGCGCGTTCTGTTTGCGCCGTCGACATCCATTACGTAAATCTCAGCGTTTCCATCGTGTTCGGAATAGAAAATAATTCTTGAACCGTCCGGAGACCAAGAGGGAGAACCGGCCCGGTCGGGACCTGGTGGTGTTTGCGGTGCCTGCGTTACGCCGTCGCATCCTGGAGCCAACAGCAACGCAACCAACAAAAAGATGGCGTTCCAAGTGGACATACTCTGCATATCTGCGAGCTTTTCTGGCATCGTCAGCCGTGACATTCGCCTGCGTTCTCAGGTTCGCTACGGATAAATGTGCAGGTTCAAAAGGCTATACCGCTGCATAGACGAGAAACACTCCGAAGAAAATCGCGGCGAGAGATAACGATCGAACTGCTGTATCCGAAAGAGCTGCAAACCAAGAGATGAGTGCGTTGATCCGATCGATGCCCATGAACAAGCCGATAAACCCCGCAGCAAGCGCAATCACACCGATGGTCCCAACTGCCTCCGGCCACGAACTAGCTTCGGAAGCAAACACAAGGAATGCCCCTGTCAGCAAACGTACGCCTATCCCAGCATAGATAAACTTGGGCTCGAGCTCCGACAAAAACTCGCGGATGGCTTCTGGCTTGGCTGCTAACGCGATACCGGCCACGACGATGACAACACCAATTCCAGCAACGATGTTCTGTAGCATGTTTGGCTGAACCTCCTACTTATATGCCTAACACAACAGCACAGCGGTGGAAGTGAATCACGAACCGCTCCTGCAACCCACCCCGAATTGTTTACTTATCCCTTTCCGCCAAGACGTCTCGTATTTGCTTGCTCCAATCAGCAAGCGAGACCTGTAGGTAGCGCGCTTCCTCTTCTGGGCCACGGCTGATGACATCCTCTGAGCCCGGCTCCACACAGACACAAACAAACGTAGGGCCTGGCTCTGAGAGGATTTGATCAAGCTGCCCCTCAAATTCATCGGCTCGATCAAAAGCGAATGTCCGCTTGAAACCGGCGCCCTTAGCTATCGTTGCAAAATCAATGCTTCCAGCGCCAGGAATTGGTTGATTGCCTGTGATTTCATAGGTCTGATTAGCAACGACAAAGATGATTAAGTTATCGACCCCTGCTTCGACAATCGTCACCAGCGTCCCGAGGCTCATCAGCATGCTTCCGTCGCCATTTAGGCACAAAACCTTACGTTCCGGGCACGCCAGGGCAATACCCAGGGCAAGGTCGGCCGCGTGCCCCATAGCGCTGTCGGCGGAGGCAAAGTCGAGGTTGTGGTCAGAGTGCTTGCTCCAGGGGCGCACTACGCTCATGGTCGTCACAACCACCTCTTCAGTACGTCGCCGTGCAAGAGGTGCCAGAAACTCCTCGCGGCTCAGCATGTCATCACTGAAGCGTGTACGGGAGCAATATTGCAGCCGGGTGCCCCGCCAGACGCGCTTGTGCCCATGTGGCTGCAATCTGACGAACATCAGCGTCATTGCGACACAAAACGCAGGGGACATTCCAGGCACGTAGTGTCGGTTCC
>JAYYTT010000198.1:0-5333 GCA_036344375.1 Acidobacteriota bacterium
GGTGCCCAGATCGTGTTGAGCAATGCGTATCATCTTGCTGAGCGGCCTGGAGCAGCGGAAATTCAGGCACTTGGTGGGTTGCATCAGTTCATGGGTTGGGATGGCCCTATTTTGACCGACAGCGGGGGTTACCAGGTCTTTTCATTGTCAGATCGTTGCCAGGTCGATGACGATGGCGTCACCTTTCAGTCGACGCTTGATGGCAGCCGCTTCCGTTTGACCCCGGAGTCCGTTGTCGAGATTCAGTCCCAGCTCGGTTCCGACATAGCCATGGTTCTCGATCAGTGCGTGCCTGGATCGGCCACCCGGTCCATCGCTGAGGCGGCAGTTCGACGCACTCAGGACTGGGCAGAGCGAAGCCGTACAATAGCCACATGTTTGCCCGGAGGTTTGTTCGGAATCGTACAGGGGGGTGTTTACTCTGACCTCCGTGTTGCTCATGCTGAGCAGCTTATTGGGCTCGATTTTGATGGTTACGCTGTTGGAGGTTTGGCAGTTGGTGAGAAGAAAAATGTCACCTGGGCCCTGCTTGGAGAAACAGCGGCTGTTTTGCCCGAGGATAAGCCACGCTATGTACTGGGGATGGGCACTCCGAACGACATTATCGAAGGGGTGGCACGAGGCGTTGACCTTTTCGATTGCGTGATACCGACGCGCCATGCTCGTAACGGAATGGCGTTCACCAGCGAAGGGCGAATTTCGATTAAGAACCAGAAGTACGCTGCCGACGAGGGGCCGCTTGATCCTGCTTGTAACTGTCCCACCTGTCGACGTTATTCGCGTGCTTATTTGCGCCTATTAATGATCCGCGGGGAAATGTCAGCAGGCATTATGTTGACCTGGCACAACCTATTTCACTACCTTGACACCATGAGAAGCATCCGGCACGCTATCGCTTCGGCGGGCTTCGTCGAATTTCGTCGCAATATCGCGGCTGGCAGGGCTAAATTGGCTGATTGAGCTAAATTTCGTGCTGCCATTCCGGGTCTCCCCGGATTTCCAATCGCCGATTAGCTTCGGCGTCTCGAATGAGGTCGACAGAAGGCATGCGTGCGTTCTTGATGGTGGCTCAGGGGCAGAGTTCTTGGGGGAGCTTAGTGCCGCTCCTCATCATGCTGGGGATCTTCTATTTCTTACTAATTGCACCTATGCGTAAGCGACAAAAGCAACAGGACCAGATGATCAAAGACCTTAAGACTGGCGATCATGTGCTCACGGTGGGTGGAATATATGGCACCATCGTAGGAATCAAGGACGACCGATTGACGCTTCGCATAGCGGACCAGGTCAAGGTCAACGTCGCCAAGTCGAGCATTTCCGGACTTGATACGTCGGCGAACACCTAGACAGGTAATTTCCCGGAGCAGTGAGCATGTCTCGGAATAATCTCTATAAGTTTGGATTGATCTTAGCGATCAGCGCCTTCTGTGTGTTTCTTTCCTACCCACCCAGTGAGCAGATTAATCTCGGTCTGGATCTTCGGGGTGGTATCCACCTGGTTCTCGATGTTGTCGTGGAGGAGGCCGTTGCTGGGCAAGTTCGAACGGACATGGGGCGTTTCCAAGATCTTTTGGAAGATGAAGGTGTGGTGCCGTCGGAAACGATTCTCGATTCGGATGTGTCGTTCAGCATGACGTTCAACACTGAACTTCTGCGTGATCAAGCAGAAGTGAATGCGATTAATTACTACTCGTCGTACAACGTAAACCTGTCCTCGAACCCACCCACACTCAACCTTAGCTTGGATCCAGCTGAACAAGACCTAGCGAAGGACGCCGCTGTCCGTCAGGCGTTGCAAACAATTCGTAACCGCATTGATCAGTTCGGTGTTGCTGAGCCGGTAATTCAACGCCAAGGTATGGCCGGGACTCGCATTCTTGTGCAACTTCCTGGGGCTGAGGATCCCGAGCGTGTCAAGAACCTCCTGCGCACGTCGGCGATTTTACAGTTTCGGCTTGTTCAAGCAGGACCGGCGGAGACACGTGAGGCATTAGTCGCTGCGGCGGGTGGCCAGCTGCCTCCGGGCACCGAGATCGTGGAGTCGATCCCCGAGACCGTTAATGGTATCGAGATCCCCCCGATGTTTTATCTTCTTGATATCGTCCCGATTGTCGAGGGTGGCGAACTGAAGGACGCGCGCCTGTCGCAAGATGAATTCGGACTGCCAGCTATTGGCTTCACACTCGAAGCAACGTCTGCTCAGAAGTTTGGCGAGTTTACATCCTCCAACATCGGTCGTCTCCTTGCCATCGTTCTCGATGACCGGGTCCAGCAGGCGCCATCCATCGAGTCGCGCATCGATGGTGATGGAATCATTCGTGGGCAATTTACTCTTGAGGAAGCCGAAGATAGATCGCTAATGCTGCGTTCTGGCGCATTGCCTGCATCGATTGAGTACCTTGAAGACCGGAGCGTCGGTCCTTCGCTCGGTAGGGAGTCGATTCGCCAGGGTGTGCTCGCGGCGATTATCGGTATGTCGGTGGTTATTGCGTTTATGCTTGTTTACTACAAGGGGGCGGGCATCAACGCGGTAGTCGCTTTGGCACTTAACCTCATCATTGTGATGGGGGTGATGGCTTCACTACAGGCAACGTTGACATTGCCGGGTATTGCCGGCTTGATCTTGTTGATCGGTATGTCGGTCGACGCGAACGTACTGATCTTCGAGCGTATCCGTGAGGAACTTGACCTTGGCAAAACGGTTCGTTCTTCGATCGATGCAGGCTTCTCAAAAGCGTTCTCGGCGATTCTGGACGCTAACCTGACGACGTTGATCGCCGCGGCCTTTCTGTTTCAGTTCGGTACCGGCCCAGTAAAAGGGTTTGCGGTAACAATTACCATTGGCATCGTTGCTTCCATGTTCACAGCCCTGTTTGTTTCTCGTCTGCTGTTCGCGATTTGGACGTCAGCTCGTCGCCAAACATTGAGTATCTAATGCGCCTAATAGGGAAGACTCAAATCGATTTCCTCAGTAGGCGGGGCATCGGGGCAATGATGTCGGCCACACTGATCCTAGCGAGCATCGCTTCTTTTGTTTTTCACGGGGGTTTGCGTTACGGGATTGATTTTGCTGGTGGCTCGCAGGTCATCGTTTTATTTGCTGAGCGGCCTGACCTCGATGTGTTGCGTGACACGCTAGTAGCGGAAGGTATTGAAGATCCGACTATTCAGGAATTCGTCGCGCAGCCCGGAAGAGAGGAAGTCCTCATTCGTACCCCGCTTACGGGCGAAGACAATGCCGGACTACTGGGCGAGATCTATTCAGCGTTGAAAGTTTTCGACCCAAAGCAGGCAGGTGTTAGCCAGGAACTTGATTTCAACACGGTCAGCCGCGAGGTAGTTGCCAGTCGTCTCCTTGCGGTAAACCCCTTGGAGTTTAATACCGTTGTTGACATCGATGACGCTCGTGCGGAATACGAGCGCGTTGCCGATCTGGCTCTAAGCGCTCGTGACCAGGCCGGTTTGCTTTCTTCTTGGGATGCGGTCGAGGGGACCGACATCGATCCACGGATCTTGAACTGGATGCAGACCACGTTCTTCTTCGGTGGCTATGCTGTCGTCGGCCAAGATTTTGTTGGGCCACAGGTTGGGGCGGATCTTCGCCTGCAAACAGCCTACGCGATGTTCTGGGCACTCCTGGGCCTCCTCGCCTACATTACCTATCGCTTCGAATCCCGCTTCGGTTTCGCCGCGGTTGCTGCCCTTGTCCACGATGTCTTCATCGCGGTTGGGGCCTTCTCGATTACCAATCGAGAATTTAATCTGCCAGTCGTTGCAGCGTTTCTGACCATTATCGGTTATTCGCTTAACGACACCGTTGTTGTCTTTGACCGCATCCGTGAGAATCGCCAGACACAACGCCGCATGCCGCTTGCTGAAAGCATCAACCTCAGCATCAACCAAACACTCTCTCGTACTATGTTGACCTCTGGGACCACCCTGGTAGTTGTACTTTCACTTTTCTTCTATGGTGGGCCGGTGATCAATAACTTTGCGTTCGCTCTCTTGGTCGGAGTTGTCGTGGGTACTTACTCCTCGATCTTTGTCGCGAGCCCGGTCTACTACGAGTTAGCGAAACGGGCTATAGCTAAGAAGAAATAAGGGGCGTCCGACCAGACAGTCTTCTTTCGGGACCGTAAACTCCTCTGGGTACTTACCTTCGAAGGTTTCTAGGCACTTTGACCTATTAGTACCGTGGGGATACGCGATCAAGAAGAATTGAACTTGGTTTCGGTTTGTCCCAGTTTCGAGGAGCAACTTTCCCTGATGCTATTCTGAACGGATGCGATTCCCTGCGCTGCGTATAAAAGCTAAAGGTCCGGTAACGATCGAAGACGTCATCGAGCAAATGTCCGGGCGGTATTCCGTGGAGGACCAAGACTTGGTTCGACGCGCACACATGTTTTCGGCTCGGGCGCATCATGGACAGCTGCGCAAGTCTGGGGAGCCCTACGTAGCACACCCATTGGCAGTCGCGATGACCTTGACAGAGCAGCGACTCGATGCGACGTCGATTGCCGTTGGTTTGTTACACGACGTCCTTGAGGATACACAGGCCGATCCGGAGCGAGTCCAAAAAGAGTTCGGCGACGAGGTACTCAGTCTGGTCGAGGGGGTCACCCAGATCAGCAAGATCAGCTTCACAACTCGCGAACAAGAGCAGGCCGAGAATTTCCGCAAGCTCCTTCTGGCAATGGTTGAGGACATTCGGGTCCTGTTTGTCAAATTAGCGGACCGATTCCACAACATGCGCACGCTTGCCTATCTTTCACCAGATGCTCAGCTCCATAATGCGCACGAGACAATGGAGATCTACGCACCTTTAGCGGAGCGGCTCGGCATGGGGCGGCTGCAAGTAGAACTCGAAGATCTTGCGTTGGAGTACTCCGAGCCGGTTGTTTACCGTGAGCTCGTCGAACAGATCGAAAGCCAGCCAAGGGTTCGCGATGCGTTTATTGCTCGAATTAGGGCGCGTATTGAATCAGAACTTTCCGGCCAGAACATAGAGGCTAGAGTCGAGCACCGGGTCAAAGGTTACGCGAGTTTGCACAAAAAACTCTCGGCTAGTGCCCGCGAACTCGACCAAATATACGACGTCGTTGCCTTCCGAATCATCACAGACAACGTAAAGAATTGCTATGCGGCGCTGGGGCTCGTGCACGGGTTATGGCGGCCGGTCCCTGGTCGTTTCAAGGACTTCATTGCCATGCCGAAGTCAAACATGTACCAATCACTACACACCACAGTGATCGACGAGGGGCAGCCGTTTGAGTTGCAGATTCGCACGGAACAAATGCACCAGGTGGCAGAAGAGGGCATCGCGGCCCACTGGT
>JAYYTT010000199.1:0-4366 GCA_036344375.1 Acidobacteriota bacterium
CCCGGTTTCAATTTGAACAGCGGTACCCGGGAGTAAAATTACGGGAGCAGCGCCGCTGTGCACAGAAGCGAAACCGTCCGATTCTTTTAGGCGGTCGACAAGGCTTTGTGGGAAGAATCGCTCTACGACTAGCGCCAGTTCTATATTGCCGAGACGGTCGAGCGTCATGTCACGCAAACTGCCCCGCACGGAATCACCGACAATCAAGGCGCCGGTGAGGACAGCGGTATTGACTGCTGTCGCAAGCAACACTGCGAAATTAAGTTTCCAGAAGTAGGCTAGACCGCGCAGCATGACTTACCCAGGTTTCCGGTGATGCTCACACGCGCGCGTCCTCGCATAACCCATCCCGGAGTTCGACATGTTGTGAGAATCGACCAGCGAGTTCCATGCTATGGGTCACAACGATAAGCATATTGTTTGCCTGCGTGTGTAGCTCTGAGATCAACTCGGCGACGGACGAGGCTGTTTCGACATCTAGGTTCCCAGTGGGCTCATCGCATAGAAGGAGCCCCGGTTGCTTTATCAGGGCACGGGCAATCGCCACCCGTTGGCGTTCACCACCAGACAATTGTGCTGGACGGTGATCAAGGCGGTGCGAGAGACCGACATGCTCGAGCAACTCGGTGGCTCGAGCGCGGACGTTGTTGTCGCCTGGAAAAGCAAGGGCTGGGATTAATGTGTTTTCGAGCACCGAGTACTGCGGTAACAAGTGGTGGTCCTGGAAAACGAAGCCGATGTTCTCGTTACGGAATCGAGCAAGGTCGGGTTCTGACATTGCAAAGGGATCCGTATCCAGGATTGCGACTGATCCCGAACTTGGCTGATCGAGTGTTCCGATGACGTGCAATAGGGTGCTCTTGCCAGAGCCAGAGGGGCCTGTAATGGCAAGCGAATTGCCGGGCTGCATTGATAGTGAGATGCCACGCAGCACTTCGACCCGGCCAGCATTATCCTCGTATACGCGCGTGACATCGGTGAGGTGCAGGCCGCTTCTGTTCATGCGTCACTTGCTATGGCTTGGACAAACCAGTCGGGAATCTCAATCGGTTCGGGACTCCGGTCCGGGTGCATGGCGCAGCACACCGAAGTCGTCTTGCCCTGGGCCAAGAGTGTATCCTCGCGCCAAAATTCGAAGCCATATGTCATCGACTTCACCCCGCGTCGCACAATCCGTACGTTGATTTGGAGAACATCGCCGAAGCGTGCCGGTGATTTAAAGTCGCAGGTTGCTGCGACTCGTGGCCAGCTGGTGCGAACACCGTCGACGGTGCGATCGATGTTGGTGCCGCGAGCACGGAGAAACTCGTGCTCGGCGTTTTCCATGAACACGAAGAAACGCGAGAAGTGAACTATTCCGCCCATATCGGTGTCGGAGTACTCGATGCGTCGCTGGTACGTGAATCTTTCCATTAGGTTGCCTCACCCTTTGTCGTGGCGGCGGGTCCATTAGCATCGCCCCGTGACTCTTCTAGCCACTTACGATAAACGCCCAAGGTCGCGTCGGCCATGGCGGTATCGGAAAATCTCTTGCGCACCGCATCTGCCCCACGTCTGCCAAGCTCGTAGCGATATTGTGGTGCACGCATGAGTTCCTCGAGCTTATCTGCAAGCGACTCGGTTGATCCCGGTTCGAAGAGCAGACCGCCCCCAGTTGCTGCGATCATCTCGGGGAACGAGCCATGAGCCGGCTGCACGACCGGGGTGCCGTTGGCGAGTGCTTCAAGGACGAAGAGCCCTTTGGGGTCGCTATAGGTTGTCGGTACAGACAACACATCCACGGTCTGCAAGAAGTCGATCTTTTCGCCACGATTTACCTCGCCAGCGTAGTCGAAAACTTCAGCCAGGCCGAGATCGTCAACGCGCTTCTTGATGTCCTGGAAATAAGTTTCGTCACGTTTGCCCAGGTAGCCGGCTACATGCAGCCGTAGATCTTTTATATCGACTTTCTTACAAAGTAGCGCGAATGCCTCGACTAGCCTGTGTAGGCCTTTTTCCGGGCAGATTCGTGCTAGGTAGCCAACAACGAACGGGGAGGAAGTACTGCGCAAGCTTTCTGGCGGGACTTCGTCAACTGTTGTGTCAGGCGATTTTGGCGACGGTGGAGCACCCTGGTGGCCTTCTAGCTTGATCCCCAATGGCACGACATGTATGTGCTGGGGATCGACGTCGAGATACTTGCCCATGAAACTAGCGTAGTAGTTGCAGGTTGCCACCAACCCGTCCACGATGCGCGCATGAGACCGAAGCTGCTCATGCACTTGACTCTTATACGGCTCGGAAAGCGCGGCGAGGAAAATGTCTTCGCCCTGTAAGGAGCACAAAACGGGCACCCTGATTTCACGCTTGATTGGCCCTGCGAGCCCTAGAAACATTGAGTTAGTGATATGCACAATGTCGGGTTTAAAGTCGTCTCGAAGCCAACTGACCAGTTCCTTTACTTCGCGCTGTTGGTTTCCCGTCTCGCCTTTAGCTACTGACAGTGTCATATCGCCTAGCTTGGTTGCATCGATCGCACCACTAAGCCCAGAGATCCAGGTCAATAGCTTTGGGCGATCCAGTATCCAGT
Source organism: Acidobacteriota bacterium (assembly GCA_036344375.1). Taxonomy (GTDB): domain Bacteria; phylum Acidobacteriota; class UBA890; order UBA890; family UBA890; genus UBA890. Next base: position 2,570 of record JAYYTT010000199.1, read on the forward strand.
GAAGTGGCTCTGGAATGTGTCGGAACACTGGCGACTTTTGCTCAAGGAAAACATTAACCGCGCCGTAGAAAACACGATCGATGCTGACGTCCTCCTCGTCTGTACGCGTCGGAGTGTAGGTCGGGATCAAGGCTACCTCGTGCCCCTTCGCCATTAGTGCCGCCGCTAGCGTGTTGTCGTGCAAGCAACTGCCGCAGTACATACCGGCTGCCCCAGCGGTGATGTATGCGATCTTCATGCCGGGAAGAACTTTCTTACCGTGGCATCGCACGGAGGGCTCGACAGCAGCGAGCCGACCAGCATTGCTAACACCGAGGCAGTCACGATTACTGCGACCGGCATAATGCCGGTACCACCGACCGAATAGTCGGGCTGACCCCAACCTTGGATGAAGTAGTAGGTCCACAATGCCGCGACAGTGAGTAGCGACGCGAACGCACCGAGTTTTGTACTGCGTCGCCAGAAAAGCGCCGCAACTATGATCGGGAAAAGCCCAGCGAACCCTGTGAACGACCATGTGCCCATTGCGAAGATGCTCGTGCGGGTAATTAGCGACAGCAAATAGGTCACAACGAGTATGCTGGCGACAAAGATACGGCCGACGAGCACCTGCTGCTGATCAGTCATCTTCTGATCGTAGCCGTAGTGGAGCACGATGTCTTTGGTGAACATTGTTCCAAGCGATAGTGCCTGTGAATCGAGTGAGGACATTACCGCCGCGAAAATACCGGCACCAAGAAGGCCTGCGAGGAATTCCGGCGCATGAGCTTCGATTAATCGCACCATGATCGCGTTCGACTCGGGAACTGTGAGTTCCGGGAAATTGATGTTGCCGAAAACGCCGAGCAAAACACTCGGGATCCAGACGACCGCAATGCAGAGGGGGTAGGCAACCACGCTGGTACGGAAGTGGCGCAGCTTGCTGGCGGTTAGCCAGTGCATAAACAAGTGCGGAAACATGCCGGCCGACAGAGGAATGAACAAGAAGGTGAGATAGGTCACCGGACTGTAGTTTCCTTCGCGAACTAGCAGGTCAGGGCGTACTCTTGCGATACGCTCGAACGCTGGTCCCAGACCACCCATGGCGTTGGTGACGTAGACGAACGTCACCGTACCAAGGGTCATGAAAACTAGTGTCTGGAAAGTGTTTGCCCAGGCCGTACCTCGCAAGCCACCGTAAGTTACGTAGGTCATCACCACTGCGGATACCACCAGGCCCCCGACCCAGGTTGGTACCTGCCCACCTGAAATGTCGGAGAGCGTGATCCCGGCACCCATTACACCGATTAGCAGGTACGGAATCAGAAGTGCCACCAACGAGATGAACAACAGCAAGCCTAAAAAGTCAGATTCCCATCGGTCGCGGATGTACTCTACCTGGGTTGTATAGCCGTAACGTTTGCCGATGGCCCAGGCGCGTGTCCCGACGAAGAAAAACACCGTTGGAACAACAATAGCGGAACTCGAGGCCATCAGGCCGAAAACTCCGATGCCTGTGCGATATGACTGCCCCGACGCCCCAAGCAGCGCGAAAGCGGTCATTTGGGTGCCGAACAATGACATCAGCAAAACGAATGGTCCGATTGAGCGAGTAGCGAGAAAGTAGTCCTCTCCGGTACCACGAAAGAACCGATGGGATAGCACTCCGACCATTAGAACCAGCGCCAGGTACGCGGCGATCACTGTCAGAGTCATGGTGATTCCACAGACGTCAGGTCGCAATCCAGGTGGTCTGAGGCAGTGCCTGCGCCGTGTTCTTCTGCGGCTTCGAGTTCTATCGGCCAGGTGTACCGCACG
>JAYYTT010000200.1:0-6365 GCA_036344375.1 Acidobacteriota bacterium
TATGTCGACCGGGTAGTTCATGAATGGGATATTCCGATGCTTTACGTCTCCCACCATCGGTCCGAGGTTCAACGTGTCGCCGACTGGATATTTGCATTCGATAAGGGCCGACTCACTGAGCAGGGACCTCCGGACAAAGTTTTGGGTGCGGACGCCGTTGTCGCTGCTGGCGAACCGGTCAATCTGGTCCGGCTCACGGAGGTTTCACCGTCTCAGGATGGTGGCTGGCTCGGAACTGTGAACGCTGGTAAGACCATTACTCAATTGCGGCTGCCAGACGACCTCGAAAATCCTGACAAGTCGGTGTTCGTCGAATTCGCTGCTTCCGACGTAATGCTAGCTTCCGGCAATACTGAAGGCCTTTCGGCGCGCAATCGCTTACCGGCTGTTGTCACAGACTTAGTCCCACGAACGGGCCGTGTGTTCGTTGCACTGGAAATGGGTGGACAACGACTGTGGGCCGAGGTAACTACACACGCCGTTGAGGATCTCGGCCTGGTAATTGGTAGCAATGTAACGTGTTTGATTAAGAGCGCAGCACTACGGGTGGTTGACTGATATTCACGAGTAACCCCCGTGCACTCTAAGGAGAGCAAAAACAATGAAGGAACGTCACCCAAGAACTCTCGCTTTGCACTGCCTGCTAGCAATAAGCCTCATAACTGGATCAACAGCTGCTACAGCAGTAATTCCGCAACAGTCAAGGGAAGCCGACATCGTTGCGTCAGCACGAAGCTACCGTGAGGCTAACGAGCATCGAATTCTCGGGGAGTTGCTGGAATTCCTGCGCATTCCTAATGTTGCTGCCGACCTGCCGAACATTCGCATAAACGCTGAATGGCTGACGCGAGCCATGGAGGCACGTGGAATTAAGACGCAACTGCTGGAAACCAACGGTGCTCCCTATGTGTTTGGCGAACTCAACGTCCCTGGGGCTGAGCAAACACTTTTATTCTACTGCCACTATGACGGCCAGCCTGCCGACCCGACGCGCTGGGTCGGGCATCAGCCTTGGCAGCCAGTATTTCGCAATGGCCGCCTTGAGGACGGTGCCGAGATCGTGCCGATTCCGACTGAATCAGGGGTGCCAATCGATCCAGAGTGGCGCATTTACGCACGTTCAGCTTCGGACGATCGTTCGCCAATTATCATGTTGTTCGCTGCCCTTGATGCTTTGCGCGCCGCCGGACTGGAACCCGCATCGAACATCAAATTCCTCTTCGAGGGTGACGAAGAAGCCGGCTCCCCTAACATGTCATTGATTGCCGACGAGTACGCTGCCGCACTTGCGGCCGATATCGTCTTTTTTGCCGACGGGCCGAAGCACCCATCGGAGCGACCAACATTGACGTTCGGGGCGCGTGGCATCACAACGGTCCAACTGACGGTCTACGGACCAACGCAGCCACTACATAGCGGCCACTACGGTAACTGGGCACCGAATCCAGCCATGCGACTGGCTCAACTTCTCGCCACCATGAAGGATCCCGATAGTGGCCGTGTGATGGTGGACGGTTGGTACGACGACAGGGTCCCGTTGAGCGAAACCGAGCTCGCAGCCATCGCAAACATTCCCGACGATCCGACGCAATCCCCCGAAGCTTTGGGGTTCGCCCGCCCCGAAGGCGAATGGGAACGTCGCGTTGAGGCAATCACCTACCCGTCGTTAAACGTCCGGGGGATAAGCTCGGCTTGGGTTGGCGACGAAACTCGAACCATTGTCCCCGACACCGCCATCGCCGAATTGGACCTGAGACTGGTTCATGACATCCGCCCCTCTAGCCAGGTCGAGCGGCTCGTAGCTCACATCCAGCAACAAGGCTTTCATGTCATAAGGGAAGACCCCGATGCCTCCACCCGGGCCACACATCCAATGCTAGCCAAGGTGACCCAAGGAGAATTCGGTTATCCATCGGCACGAACGTCCATGGATCTTCCGGTCAGCAAAGCGGTTCTCGAGCGTCTGCGGGAAGCATTCGGTACCGAACCCGTGGCGCTTCCAACAACCGGTGGAAGCGTGCCGCTATACGCTTTTACCGACATGCTCGGCCTGCCGACGATCCTCGTGCCGACTGTTAACCACGACAATAACCAGCACTCGCCCAACGAAAATTTGAAGATTTTGAACCTTTGGAAGGGCATCGAGATTATGGCCGTTTTACTGACGCTCTAACGAAGGTTCGGGCCGTACCGGTTGTCGCCTGGTTTGCTGTCCTGGGCAAACTGGTAAAGGAGGATGAGCGTGCCTAGGATTGGCACCACTCCGATCAATATCAGCCATCCTGATATGTTCCTGTCATGCAGCCGTCGAACGCTCAACGACAACCCCGGAAAGAATGACGCAAGGTAATACAAAGTCGTCAGAAAGGGGTAAGGCCACCTGAAGAACGCAACATCAAGAAACAGGCACATCAAACTAATGATCAAATGGACCAGGGCGAAGTACCAATACGCCGCGCGCGACGAGCGGCCCTCAAAGTTGCTAGCGTTGTGCCACGCGTCCAGATACCAAGGCCACGGATTCACTTCGCCGGCGCCATTATTCGCCCGCCGGCCATTAAGTAAAAAACCGCGCCTATTAGCAAAGCGATTCCGCCTCCTTTGATATCCGCTGCACTAGCGTTCACTAGGATCATGATGCAGACGATCAATGCGAGGCCTGGAATCAACATTCCGCCTGGCAACTTGAAGGCATCATCTGGAGCCTCAAAGCGACGTCGCAAAACGGGAATTGCGGCACAAGTCGTCATATAGAACATGATCCGTGCAACGACACTTAGGGTGGCCAGTTGGACGAACGTACCCGAATAGGCAAGCGCTACCGCGACGCCTAAGTAAATCAGGATCGACACGTCCGGTGTGCGATAACGTCCATGCACGTGCGCGAAAAATCTCGGGAGTTGGCCCCTGTCGCCAAGTGCAAAGGTAAGGCGTGGTCCCGCCAGCATTGAACCGGCATTGCTTCCGGCGATCGAAAGCAGCCCGCCGATAGCGATTAGAATACCAAAGGCGCTGCCACCGAACGCTTCCGCAGCATCCGCGAGTGGGGTTGGCGAAGTATCGAGTGCCGGAAGCGTACCGACTGCAACGAGCTGTACGAGGAAGTAGATAACAAACACGACCCCAATCGTCAGCAACAACGCCCGAGGAGCGTCCCTCCGCGGCGAACGCGCTTCGGAGGCCGGAATCGTAATAAGTTCATAGCCCCCGAACGTGAACATCAACATTAGAACGGCGGCACCGAAGGTCCCTGTACCACCACTCAGATCAAACATCCCTTCAAAGTTTCCCGGCTCGATAAAAAAGATTCCAACACCGAGGAATAGGGCCAGGGGTGCGAGCTTCGATATGGTGAAGAAATTTATCGCCAGAGAACCGTAACGAACGCCCGCGAGATTGATTGCAGCAAGTCCACCCAAAAGCAACGTAACAACGAGAAGCCGTCCCGAGCCTTCAGTGGCGGGGGCCCAGAAACGACCAACATAGAGTGCGAAAGCGTTGGCAAGTGCGGCCTGCGCGACGACACGCGTAACCCACATCATCCAGGCAACCTCGAAGCCTATGAAGGGACCAAATGCGGTACGCGCGTACGCGTAGGGGCCCCCCGCTTCACGAAACTGTGTGCCAGCCTCCGCAAAGCACAATACGATCAGCGCATTCGCCATGCCGGCGGCGACCCATGGCAACAAACTCGACGGGATACCTACAGTTGCCGCTACTGTGGCCGGCATTATGAAAATCCCGCTGCCAATAACCTGATTTACCCCAACAGCGGTGAGATCCCATCTGCCCATCGCCCGAATCAACGCCGGTCGCGATTCATTCTCCGTTTTAAAATCGTTCTGAGCCATGATTTTCCTTATATAAAATTCCCAGTCTCGGCAGTGCCGTGCCCGCGGGTTGGTAACCCGCCTTCACTCACCCGTCAAGGGTGTCCTTGACCTCGACGGTTGTTTACGGTTCATTTGGGTATGTCCGGCTCGCACCCGCAGCAGGCTTGGGACTCCCATGCCGCGGAGGTGTTCCCAAAACTGGAGGAACTTCCATGCACCGACTTCATTGGATTCTCATGAATCGATCCCTGAAGAGGGTCGCAAACCTAGCTGCCATATTTATGGTTATGATCGTCTCCGTAGGCCAACCGGCGGAGGCAACACAACGACAAGCCGCGTACGCGATCACAAACGCGACTGTCATCACCTCCCCTGGCAGTAGCGTCGAAACCGCAACCGTTGTGCTGCGTGACGGCTTAATAGAGGCAGTTGGCACCGATGTCGCCACCCCACCCGACGCCCGCATTATTGACGGCTCCGGAATGACAGTGTACGCCGGATGGATCGACTCGTTTTCAGAGGTCGCCATCCAAGAGGAACCGAGCGCGGGACCAACGCTGGTGACCAGCGGTCGTGGAGGCGGAGGGCGAGGCTTTCGAGGCGGTGGCCGACAAACGTTACAGATGCTTGAACTCGGTTCTCCTGGCGTAAATCAACACGTGAATCCCGAGTTCATCCAGGCGGACAACCTGACGAACGAAGACGCCAGCCTGGCCGCGTTTCGTGATGCCGGGTTCACCGCTGCCCTAGTGGTACCGCAGAACGGAATCTACCGCGGCCAAAGCGTGTTGATCGCACTGCGGGAAACCTCCACTGAGGAAATGGTGCTCAACGACAAAGTTTCTCAAGTGGTCGGATTCTCCACCGGTGGCTTCGGGCGGGGCTATCCATCATCGGCGATGGGCGTCATCGCCCTGATTCGGCAAGTACTGCTGGATACGCAACGGCAAGCTACATGGGAAAACAGCTTCAACAACGACCCGACAGGCATCCCGCGACCGGAAACCAACCCCGCGTACACATCCTTGATGCCTATTTTGGCAGGTGATCAGCAGGTGATCTTCGATGCCAATAACACTCGCGATGCCAAGCGAGGTCTCCTCATTGCCCAGGAGTTTGGTCTCAGCACCATAATCAAGGGCAACGGCAACGAATACGACATGGTTGATGTGCTCGTCAACGCCAATGCTGAGGTAATCGTCCCGGTCAACTACCCGGACAAGCCCTCTGTCGGCAATAACGACGCCAACAACCTGGATATCAGCCTTGTCGCTTTACAGCGCTGGGAGGCAGCTCCTGGCAATGCTGCGGCGATCGCGACCGCGGGCGTCACGTTTGCGTTCACAAGCGACGGTACCAATCCGGATGAGTTCGCCAGTAACGTTCGCAAGGCAATCGAAGCAGGTTTGCCCGAAGATGCGGCTCTCGCGGCCGTAACCACTAACCCTGCGGCGATGTTCGGCGTCGATTCGATTATCGGCACGATCGAGCCCGGGAAAATTGCCAATGTTGTAATTGCAACCGGTGCCCCATTTGCGGAGGGCACTGAGATCCGGCACGTGTTCGTTGACGGCATTCACACCGTACCCCCAGGGGATAACGGCGATGGGTCCACCAACCCCCGTCATGATGGAGGGCGAAAATGAGGAACTCTATGAAGACGGTTCACGGAGCCGTTTGGATGTTCACGGCTTTGCTGCTGGTGGCGCCACTAGCGTTCGGCCAGCAACAATCTCCCGTCACCAAAGTAACCTGGAATACAGCGGATAACCCCAGCGTCATCTTGGTGCAAAACGCACGGATCTGGACTCAAGGGCCCAACGGTATCCTTGAGAATGCTGACATGTTGGTGCGTGACGGCGATATCTCTGAGATCGGCAACGGACTATCAGTACCGTCCGGAGCCATGGTCATCGATGCCACTGGCATGCAGATGACTCCAGGCCTAATCGACGCCCACAGCCACTCAGCAGCTGAAAGTATCAACGAGGGAAGCAATTCGGTGACCGCTGAGGTCAACATTGGGGACGTCCTCAACGCCGACTCACTGGCTCTCTACAGGCAGCTCGCCGGCGGCTTAACCACGGCACAGATCCTGCATGGCTCAGCCAACTCCATCGGTGGCCAGTCAGCGATCATCAAGCTCCGCTACGGTGCCGATGAGGGTTCTGACATGCTCGTTAAAGACGTCATCCCAACGATCAAGTTCGCCCTTGGTGAGAACGTCAAGCGCAACCAGAACCGCTACCCAAATACTCGCCAGGGCGTCGAGCAAACTATCCGTTCAGCGTTCATTGCCGCGCAGGACTACCAGTTCGAGTGGGAAGAGTACGACGCCCTAACCGAAGAGGAGCAGGAACGCCGCGTACCACCGCGGACCGACATCCAGTTGCAGACGTTGGTGGAGATCCTCAACGGTGAACGCAAGGTTCACTCGCACTCCTACCGCCAGGACGAGATTCTTATGCTCATCCGGCTAGCCGATGAGTTCGGCTTCCGAATCGGCGCCTTCCAGCATGTGCTCGAAGGTTA
>JAYYTT010000201.1:0-5258 GCA_036344375.1 Acidobacteriota bacterium
GTCTCAGTGATTTCCCGCAGAGCCGTGCCGCCCTGCGGCCTGAATCATTGTACTCAAGCCCTTGGCAGGGTGGCTGGTGGCGGCTGCGCGACGCCGTCGATTATATGGAAACAGCGTCAATCGCCACCTTGGATTTTGCCGCTAAGTACAGCTTTGACTTGCTTTATAACCGCTATCAGGCTGGCCGTGACACCATCGCCAAGTACCGCAAGGAACCTCCCTATGCCTACGTTGTCCCGCAGGATCAGCACGATGCTGTTGCCGCCGTCGAATTGCTTCGGCGGCTAGCCTTCAACGGTCTGCGCATTTCCCAGCTGCGCACCGACGCGGCCATTGATGGCATCGAGTACCCCGCTGGCACCTGGGTCTTGCCGATGGACCAAGAGTTCGCCGAGCTTGCCCGACAGGTGCTCGATATCCAGAAGTATCCCGATCTCAGGGAATATCCCGAGGGGCCACCGGAGCAACCCTACGACGCTTCCGGGTGGACGCTCTCAGCTCAAATGGGCGTGCGGGTGATCGCAGCATCGTCACCGCTTGAGGATGACGTAAGGGATCTGCTCGACCCGATCGTTGGCGTGCCTGTCGACTGGCGCGATACCGAAGCTGTCGACGCCGCAGCACGCCTCGCGCCAGGCAGCGGCTGGTACGAAGTCGAGAAGCTACGGGAAGGACCGGCGATTGTCGGCGATGATGCGGCGGCATTCGACAGCGTCCCAGGTGCCGGTTTCAATACCAATACGGTAGCCGCGGGCATCATCCCGCTAACCGGTCGCCTAACCGGCAACGGTGATGCCATAGCCATCAGCGCCGCACAAAACAATGCTTTTCGGGCCATCAACGAAGCCTGGAGAAGTGGGGCCACGGTGTCCTTCGAGCCTGGCTTGCCTGGAACGGAAGGAAACCCTGGTACAAGTGGCCGATACTTGGTTCGTGGCTTAGACGACAACACCACCAGCCAGCTAGTCGAATCACTGGCTCTACAAGCGGAGCGCACGAACGCCAGGGGCACAGGCTTCGATCAGCCGCGCATTGGCATGTTCAGGCCGTGGAGAGCCAGCATGGACGAAGGATGGACACGATGGCTGCTTGAGCAATACGGCTTTGATTTTGTCAGCATGCGTAACCATGACTTTCAGAACGGCACCCTAAGTAAACGTTTCGATGTCATCGTTCTCGCTGACTACGGCAGCCGGCAAATCGTTGATGGAATCATGCCTGGGAGCGTTCCGGCTCGTTATGCTGGTGGCATCGGCCAAGAAGGGGTTCGTGCTCTCAACGAATTCGTCCGCGCCGGTGGAACGCTCGTATGCATGAACTCGAGCGCCGACTTCGCCATTGAACATCTGCGACTTCCGGTGCGTAATGTCACTGCTGATCTTGGTCGCAACGAGTTTTTCACCAGCGGTTCGATACTCGAAGTCATCACTGACCCTGGGCACCCCGTGATGTCCGGCATGCCTGAGCGCGCCAATATCTTCTTCGCTCGCAGCCCAGTATTCACCGTTGAAGAAGGGTTCGAGGGTGCCTCTCTAGCGAAATACCAGCCGGAGGGAACACCGCTGGTATCGGGATACCTGCTTGGTGAGGAAAACATGAACGGCTACGCTGCCGCCCTCGATGTTCGGCATGGTGATGGCCACGTCATCTTAATCGGTTTTCGGTCACAGTGGCGTGGTCAGTCTTTTGGAACCTTCCGGGTTCTGTTCAACGCTGCCTTGTTCTCCGGTAACGTGGCGACCGAGGCTCCGGCCGGCACGTCATTCTGGATGGCTCCCGAAAATCGGGGGGGCGACGAGGAAGGCCAGCGATGAACGAACCGTCAGCATTTCTAGCGGCACATTGACCTCGACGACGCTAGCGCTATTTGTCGGCGGGCTCGCCCTGATGCTCGGAGGTGCCGAGCTGCTTGTGCGTGGCGCCGCACAACTTGCCCGCACGTTCGGGGTCCCGTCGTTGGTGGTCGGCTTGACAGTCGTCGCCTGGGGAACAGGTTCGCCCGAGCTTGCCGTTGGACTCACCGCTGATCTTGCTGACCACCCCGCATTGAACATCGGTAACGTCGTCGGTAGTAACATCGCCAACATACTTTTGGTTCTTGGCTTTGCTGCCTTACTTCTCCCGTTGACTGTCTCGCGGCGACTTGTCCGCTTTGATATTCCCCTGATGATTGGAGTGTCGATTCTTGCGCTGCTGGCTTCATTCGACGGGCGCATCAGCACTTTAGAGGGCCTAGCCTTCGTCAGCTCGTTGTTTTTCTACACAGTGTGGACCATCCGCGAGTCGCGTCGAGCCCGACAAGCCACGTTTGATAACCATGCTAGCGAGGGGAGGAGGGTGCCTGACCAAGGTGATTCGAAAAAACCTGCGCCTATCATCTGCGGAGTGATAATCACAGCAGGGCTGTTCTTGGTAGTAAAGGGGTCGACTTGGTTTGTCGAGGGTGCTGTGGCGATCGCTAGAGCATTCGGTTTGACCGAGCTGGTAATTGGTCTCACGGTCGTTGCTATTGGCACGTCTTTACCAGAACTCGCTACCTCTGCAGTTGCAGTAGCGAAGGGCGAACGCGCTATCGCTGCTGGTAACGCCATTGGCAGCAACATTTTCAACCTGCTCGCCGTGCTCGGCATCACCGCGATCATCGCCCCGGACGGCATACCGGTCCCGTCCGCCGCCTTGAGCCTCAACCTGCCCATTATGATCGGGGTCGCGATTTTCAGCCTGCTGGTATTTCTTGCGGGTCACATTATGACTCGTTGGAACGGAGCATTGTTCCTAGCGCTGTATGCTGCGTATAACGCCTATATCGTTCTCGAGGCCACCCAACACGCGGCGTTTAGCAGCTTCAACACCCTTATGACCATGCTCGTGCTACCCGTGACTACGCTCACGCTCGTAGCACTCGCCTACCAGAGTTGGCGCAACCGCTGATATCCTAATCGCATGAGTGTGAAGGCGCGCATCTTTTCCACGGCACTGAACAAGGTGGAGCGGCGTGTTTACGGCACCGTAACCATCATTGTCATTGGTACTTTTCTCGGCACAATGTGGCCAATTTACCCATTGTTCAGTCGGATCAGACCTTTCGTACTTGGCATACCGGCCTCGTTGTTCTATTTGCTGGTCCTGGTTTTTCTCGTTTTCTTCTCGCTGCTCGCTCTTTACAGGTGGGAAGACAAGCGCGGGAAGTTCGAATGAAGGGCAAACCTCCTGTAGTCAGCGCCCAAGCCCTGGGAAAGCTCTATAGCTGCCCAGAAGCCAGACGGCCATTGGAAGTCTCTAATGGATAGCTGGCTAATCGTGACGCTCGTTAGCGTTGGCTACCTGTTTGTCTCGTTGTTAGTCGGTATCCTTGCGGGGCGCCGTGCCTCAAGTTCAACCGCCGGCTATGTAGTCGCTGATCGCGAATTTGGCTTCATCATTATGTACTTTGTAATGGGCGCGTCGATTTTTTCGGCCTTCGCCTTTCTCGGCGGGCCAGGCTGGGCATACTCACGAGGAGCGGCAGCCTTTTACATTCTTTCGTACGGCACAGTCGGACTGGCGCCCTGGTACTTCTTTGGTCCGCGTGTTGCGGCGCTCGGTCGTAAGTACGGCTACGTAACCCAAGCCGACCTGTTCGCCCACCGCTTCCAGAGTCCGGCGCTCTCGGTTCTGATGGCGATCATCAGCCTGGTGTGTTTCCTGCCTTACCTGATTCTGCAAATGGAGGGGGCCGGCTACGTCTTCGATGTCGTCACCGAGGGCCGCATCCCACCTGCTGCCGGGGCCGCAATTGCCTACGGCGTGGTGCTCATTTATGTCTACTACAGCGGAGTGATGGGAGTCGGTTGGACAAACACTTTCCAGGGGATCTTCATGATGGCGCTTGCCTGGGGACTGGGACTCTACCTTCCATACCAGCTATATGGTGGTGTAGCACCAATGTTCGAGTCATTGTCCCAGTCGGTGCCGGAGATGCTCACCGCCCCTGGGCTCGACACCGATGGCACGAAATGGACGTGGGGTGGCTACAGTAGCTCAATCGCCATCTCGGTTTTTGGCTTCAGCTTGTGGCCACACTACTTTATGAAAATCTACGCGGCCCGCGATGAACGGACTCTCAAGAAAACCGTCGTTTGGTATCCAACTTTCATGATCTTTCTTGTGCCAATCATGTTCATCGGTTTTTCTGGAGTCCTCAGGTTCCCAGGTGTCGAACCCGCCGACGCTATCTTGCCAACGATCGTCACCTCTCTCGGATTGCCCGCGATAGTCGTTGGTTTGTTCTGCGCTGGTGCCCTAGCCGCATCAATGTCTACTGGCGACGCGCTCGTGCACGCAGCCGGCACTGTTTTAGTCAACGATTTCTACAAAGTGTCCTTTAAGCCTGATTTGGATGACGCTCAGGAACGACGCCTCATTCGATTTCTCGTCGTTGCTATCGCTGGCGTTGCCTACTACTTCGCAGTGTTCTCAAGCTTCTCTCTGGTATATCTGCTGCTCTTTTCGTACGGCTTTCTTAACCAATTCATGCCGCTGATAATCGCCGCTTTCTTCTGGCCTCGCGCGACACGGCCAGGAGTGCTCGCTGGATTAATCACTGGATGCGCGACAGTGATTGTCTGGACTTATTTCCCAGAGCTGCAGTGGCAAAAAATCCATCCTGGAATTTGGGGCCTCGGGGCCAACTTGGTCGCGATGGTTTCAGTCTCTCTGGCAACGCAACCGATGGATGACGAGCACGTCCTTAAGTTCGTGGTCACATAGAGGCCATTGACCAGCCTCCTCCTTTCGTCCTCGCTCACGAACTCTTGAGCAAAACCAAGAATAGGCACCATGGCCCTAAGCGTCGGTACAAGCGGCTTTAGCTACAAGGAATGGAAGGGAACCTTCTATCCCGAAAAGCTGCCCAACAGGGACCTGCTTGCCTTCTATGGGAAGCACCTTCCTGCGGTAGAGATCAACAACACCTTCTACCGCTTGCCGAACAGAGAAGTCGTGGAAAACTGGGCCGCACAGGTTCCCAAAGAATTCCGTTTCTCCATCAAAGCCCCGAGGAGCATCACCCATTTTCGTCGGCTCAAAGACGTCCATGAGGCGCTTGATATCCTCCTCGAAACCACCCTTGTGCTCGGCGACCGTCTCGGCACCATTCTTTTCCAGTTGCCACCCAACTTCAGAAAGGACATTGCTCGCCTTGTCGCATTTCTCGACACGCTGCCCAAGGACCTGCGTGCTGCTTTCGAGTTCCGCAACGACACTTGGTTTGACGACGA
>JAYYTT010000202.1:0-3737 GCA_036344375.1 Acidobacteriota bacterium
TCATCGACTTAAAAGCGTAGCTTCGATAGTCGTCGAAACCAGCGTTTGCAGCGATCTGCTGGCGCAGTTGAAGCTGCCTGTCAAAGATTGCGTCCATCTCGTCGCGATCCTGGAGACGACGGGAGATCACCAACTTCCAAGCTTGCTGGCGCACATCGCGGTCGGTCTCTTCAAGATACTTCGCCATCTGAGGCAGAGTGTGCTCCTCGTCTTTGTATTCGACAGTCATCGCTCCAGTAATCTTCTGGTACTGCTGTGCAAGCTTCGATACCTCTGTTTGCAACGGGATGTTTTCCTCGCGGAACAACTCGATCTCAGCCGTAACCTCACGGTCGAGTACACCGTAGCGGTCAGCGTTTAGGTCACCGCGGCTCGCACTGGCAACATATTTCGCCTGCACCGCGTAAACACAAGACTTGACTCGCGGTGCAATGTTGTCGAGAAATTCTAGATAGGCCCGCTCCTTGTCGCTGGCGGCTGTGTCACAGCTCATTTCTATGTAGCGCTCGGAACGTTCTTCAGATATGCAAGCCATGAGTTCACTGTTATCCAGAAGCCACTGTTCAAGTTCCTCTGGATTGTTTATCTCTCTGTCGAGAAGCACCTTGAACAACGGCTCGATGTCTTCCCAGTTACCAAGATCAGTGTCGTCCGGAACAAACGTGCGTGGAAAAGTTTCGGTAATCATGACTCAGGCTTTCTTCTTCATGGATATGGTTTCTTCGGCTCCAGCCATCCGCCAACTCTCTATCAGGTGCCGCGAGATCGAGATACTGGGCGACAAACGAAGCTCACCTGCCTCAATGCCAGCATCAACATCTTCACGAGTGAACCAGCGAGCGTCTTCAAGTTCTTGGTCATGAATACGAATATTGTCGTCGAGTGCTTGCGCGGTGAAGCCAATCATCAGTGACGAAGGAAAAGGCCAAGGCTGCGACGAGTCATAGCGAACTTCCCCCACGGAAATCCCAGCCTCTTCCTTAACTTCGCGTCGGACTGCCTGTTCCAGGCTTTCACCAGGCTCGACAAAACCTGCCAGTACTGAATACCAGGTTGCGTCCCATTTTGCCTGACGGCCCAGCAATGCGCGATTTTCATGGGTCACAAGGACGATGATCGCCGGGTCGGTGCGCGGGAAGTGTTGTTGGCTGCACTCGGCGGCGGTGCACCGACGGATGAAACCGGCTTCTAGCATCGCGGTGTGGCTGCCGCACACGCCACAGTACGCATTCTGCTGGTGCCAGCGCAGCATGCCACGGGCGTAAGCAAGCAGACCACCATCGAAACGATCGAGCATCGCTCCTACGCCACGGAGACCAACAAAATCGCCTCGGCCAGCAAGCGAGCGGTACTTGGTAGCATCTTCCATGTCCGACAAGTCGAGTGCAAAATAAGTGCGCTTCCCCGAACAACCCAGCAACACGGCCCGCCGATGACCATCAAGTAGAGGGGTTGTTTCATCGGATCGCAAGAAAACCGCCTTGAGGCGTCTGTCGGGCGGGGCAGGAGCATCAGGCCTGCCACTGAGCCGGTATTGAGTGTCGCCCTCAGCTTCCGCACGATCGACGAAGACCTTTCCGTGCCACACTGGAACGAAGAGAGTGTCCTCGCCCCTGAGCTGCTCATTTATCCAAGTCTCGTCACGCCGCTGGACCACGGCCCGGTCGATGTGCTCGCTGCCATAGAAGTGATGATGAAACATAGGGAGAGATTATCGAGAACCGCGTTCCTCTGCTGCGCTATATGGGCCATTGTTAATGGTTCGCGTGCAACGCGGGAGGCTGTCTTTAGGTAAAATGCCACACACTATGACCAAGATCTTGATGAATACCAGAGTAATTGATGTCGAGTATCTCGGAATGCCGCAGTACATTGCCTGCTGCCTTCTGGAAGGAGAGAGCCCTGCGATCATTGACCCTGGCCCAACGGTGTCTTTGGGCAAGCTAGAAGAGGGGCTGCAGCAAGTCGGCCTTTCGCTTGACGATCTTGGCTCCATTTTGCTTACCCACATCCACCTCGATCACGCCGGTGCGACTGGCACCATTGTCAAACGCAATCCGCGCATCAAAGTCTACGTCCACGCGGAGGGCGTTCCCCACATGGTCGAGCCAGAGCGGTTGCTGGTTAGCGTCGCGCGCCTCTATGGCGAACATCGGATGGACGAACTGTTTGGCGACTTTCTCCCTGTTCCCAAAGAGAACATCCAAAGTCTGTCGGGAGGAGAAAGCCTTGGTATCGCGGATCGTCAACTACAGGTCGCCTATACGCCGGGACATGCAGCACACCACGTCAGCTTTTTGGATACATCGACTGGTACCGCTTTCGTGGGTGACACAGCAGGCATCCGCATCGCCAACGACCCGCTCGTTTTGCCGGTTACGCCGCCTCCCGATATCGACCTTGAGATTTGGGAATCTAGCCTGCAAAAGATCGAAGGCTGGAAACCGGAGAGCTTATTCGTGACTCACTTCGGGCAAGCTGAAGGGGTCGAAGAACATCTCACACGGTTCCGCGAAAACCTGCACCAATGGGCAACGGCTGTGCGTCAGGGCATCGAGAGCAATGCAACCGACGAGGAGTGCCTCGCGGAATTTACTGCGCTGGTGGACTCTGGGTTGAACGAGACGCTCGCAGCCAACAAAGTGGCGCTGTACCAACAAGGCGGTGCACCGTGGATGTCTTGGCCTGGGCTGGCTCGCTACTGGCGAAAGAAATTGAAAGCATCATAAAAAAGGCCACCTGGCGGCACTCTTAACCCGCCACCTTGTCGAGGGTTAACTCTGTGAAAATATTTCTCAAGGATTTGCGCATTTTAGTAGCTGGAATTCTCTGCATTGTTTCCACTGCTGGGCTCGTTGCAGCTGCCCAATTCACAGCCTTCGAGGCAACAATCGCTGCCTTCGATGCTGAGGTCGCCGCAGCGGTAGCCGACGATGGCGCGGGTTCTGTGACGGTCGCTGTGTTTGATGGCAATGAAATCATTTGGGCCAAAGGATATGGCTGGGCGGACATTGAAAAGCGAGTCTCAGCGACCCCCAAGACCATCGGTCGCACTGGCTCGATCTCAAAGTCATTTACTGCAGTTCTAATGATGCAGCTCGCTGAACGTGGCGTCTTGGACGTGGATGACCCAGTGGGAGCCTACTTCCCTGAAGCTGATGGTTTTGCCGGCCGGCCAGCCGACGCTGTGCCAGTGACTTTTCGTATGCTAGCAAGCCACACGGCTGGCTTGATCCGCGAGCCGGAGTTGGCGGGAGCAGCGTCGGGACCGATTTACGGCTGGGAAGGCAAGATCCTCGAGTCGATCCCTCATACTAGATTCCAAACTGCACCGCTGACCGAATACTCCTACTCGAACATTGGCTACGGGGTTCTCGGACTGGCCAGTTCAAGGGCAGCGGGGGTTCCGTTTATGGAATTGGTTGCGGAACTTATCTTCTCGCCGCTGGGAATGAGCAGTAGTGCCTTCATCATTAACACACCTCAGTTGGCCGAACGACTTTCGGTTGGCTATAGTCGCCGCCGCATCTTGGATGAAGAAACTGGGGAGGAAACCGGGGTCGAAATTACGGCTGAACAGGCAACCCGAGAACATTTTGGGCGTGGGTATAAGGTGCCCAATGGCGGAATTTATTCGACGGTTCTGGACCTTGCCAAATTTGCCGCGGCGATGATGGGTGAGTCCCCAGTAGCTATCCTCTCGGATGAAAGTCGCGCCAAGATGTTTGTGCCGCAAG
>JAYYTT010000203.1:0-3663 GCA_036344375.1 Acidobacteriota bacterium
CGGGCAAATAATAGCCCGGCCCAAGGAACCCAGTGGTTGCCGGATGTCCAACTGCCCTTTGAGGGAATTTGTACTGGCCTTCAGATCTTGTTGATGTGGAATGTGCCAACATGGAGCGTTTCGAGAGACTGTTACTCGGGAATCTCGATTGGTACGCGGAACACGCCGCCAGTTGGAAGCCGCAGGTCGAGCACTGCAATTTGTTCAGGTACGAAGTGATCGATGATTTCGCTGAATGCCTCAATCGTGTTCGCTGGGCGCAGATTGACTTTCTGGATTATGGTGCCTTCCGGGACTCGACCGATTGGGCTGTTTGCGCCAGCGCGTAGGATAACGATGCCACCATCGCTAGCCCGGTACTCGAGCTCGCTTGCCAGGTTGCGGTCGAGTTCCGAGAGGACCAGGTCGAAACGCTCTTCAACTGGGGTCACGTCACGGTTCGGGAGAATGTTACGGCCCAAAGCGATTCCCTGGCTTTGTTGGACCGACTCTGCCAAAACTTCAATTTCAGGTTTTCGCTCGCCAAGCGTGACGGCAATGGATGTGGTCTCGGCCGTTAGACCTATGGACGATGCATCGGGGGTGATGCGGACAATATCCAGCACGATTGTGTCGTGCGGGGGAGTCATAGCGATGCGTTGCAGGAAGTCCTGATCGTCCTCAAGCGTAACCCCATTAGTCCCAACGACAATGTCATAGGCTGCAATGCCTGCGATATCGGCTGGTTCGTCCTCGTTAACCGTGGCGACATGCACGGCACCGCGCGTCTCCCGCAGGCTGAGTCCGTAGGCTTCTGCAAGAGCCGGGGACAGCGCGTTCATGCTGATCCCGAGCCACCCACGGATTGTCCGGCCATGATCGATGAGTTGATTAACGACCTTACCGGCCAGGTTGATCGGAATCGCGAAACCGACTCCAGAGAATTGACCTTGGGATGTATTGGAAACAATGGCCGTGTTGATGCCAATGACTTCCCCTCGAAGATTCACTAGAGGGCCGCCCGAGTTGCCGGGATTGATGGCAGCATCGGTTTGAATAAAGTCCTGGTAAGCCGAGCCATTAAGCCCACCTATGCGAGCTCGACCTTTGGCCGAAACAATCCCGGCCGACACCGTATTGGTTAGGCCAAACGGGGCACCGAGTGCCATGACCCATTCACCGACCCGTGCGACATCCGAATCGCCAAGCGGGATGTAAGGCAGGTCGGTGCCGACGTCGATCTTCAATACTGCCAGATCGGTACCGATATCGACACCGACAATCTCAGCGGGATATTCGTCTTCGTTGCTCAACCGCACAGTAACTGAATCCGCCCGTATAACCTCGACAGCACTAGTATCCGTTCGGGAGACTACGTGACCGTTGGTTACGATGTAACCACTGGAACTAATGAGAAAGCCCGAGCCCTGCGCAGGCGCAACCTGGTCAGGTATTTCCGGCGCGTCCTCATTTTCGTTTTCAGGAGAAAAGAATCGGCCGCCGAACATTTCTGCTGCGTCCACGGAATGTTCGGCCATAATATAGACGAGGGCTTGCTGGGTTTCTTCAGCGACACGGACAAAAGCTCCCTGCGGGATTGTCTCGTCCAGATCCGATGTGTCCGAGTTGACTGCTGGCCGAGCTTGCTGGCCGGCAACGGGTATCGCCAAGCTCAGCTGGATGATCATGACACCAGCAATCAAGCTCAAAGTCACGAGGCTTGCCGACTTGAAGATCCTTTGCCCCTTCTTGCTCACGGTGTTCCCTCCTTCAACAGAAATCGATTGCAATTCGGTGGTGGAGATTCAACTCGATGCGATGGCTGCAACTACGTTGAGAGTAGTATCTCCAACCAATATCAATTTTCCCCCATAAACATCAAAAAAGCAGTTGGTTATCGCTCACCAAGGGGTCGGTAGCGTCTCTTGCCAGGCCCCCTGTACTCGGAGCGTGGCCTGATCAGTTGGTTATCGGCGTACTGTTCCAGTATGTGTGCTGACCAGCCTGCGATCCGGCTGATAGCGAACAAGTTCGGAAATAGGTCTGGAGGTAGCCTCAAATAGGTGTAAAGGCTGGCGGAATAGAAGTCGACGTTGATTGATAGACCCTTACGCTGGTCCATTACTTCGATGAGCCTTGCCGAGGTTTCCAGCATCATGGGATCACCCTCGTCCTGTAGCTTCTCAGCATGAGCTTTTAGATGCCTCCCGCGAGGATCCTCGACACGATAGACGCGGTGGCCAAATCCCATGACGCGTTGCCCGGCCGCCAAAGTTTTGTCAACGTAGTCGACGACACAACCTGGACTGCCAATCTCGTCCAACATTTCCTTCACCCGTTGGTTGGCACCACCGTGAAGCGGTCCCTTCAGTGTGCCGATCGCGGAGGTGATGGCAGAGTGCATGTCCGACAAGGTGGCTGCGGTGACACGTGAGGAGAATGTTGACGCGTTGAACCCGTGATCAGCATGCATTACGAGTGCTACGTCAAACGCGCGGGAGGCAGTGGTACTTGCTCGTTCACCACGGACCATATACAAAAAGTTGGCGGCATGATCGAGGGCTGGGTCAGGTGCGATGGGTTCCAGCCGGTGCCGGCAGCGTTCAATTGCTGCGGTTAGTGTGGCAATTTGTGCAGTTAGACGGGTGGCTTTGGCTCGATTCGCTTTTGGCGACATGTCTTCGCCGATCGGATCGACTTCTCCGAGCGCGGAAACTGCTGTTCGAAGTGTTGCCATTGGTGGCGCGTCGGTCGGACTGTTAGCAATCAGGTCGAGCACGGATTCTGGGATACTTCGTTGCTCTGCCAACATCGTGGTGAAATCGGCGAGCTCGGCCCTTGTCGGCAGTTTGCCTTCCCAGAGCAAATACGTTGTTTCTTCGAAGGTTGAATGCTCGGCGAGGTCGTGGATATCGTAGCCTCGATAAGCGAGCAAGCCCTGCTCACCGTCTATGAGGCAGATACTCGAGCGGCCGGCAACGACACCCTTGAGACCGGCAGATGTAGCCGTAGATTCAGTCATTTTAGGTCGTTCGTTGTTGAATCAGTGACCTAACAATCCTAGCATCAAGCTCCGATGCCAGTTGCATTCGCTATCTTGGTTGAGGGTTCCTTGGTCGGGTTAGCCGAGTTTGTTTAAACTTCGCCGCGGAGGTGGGGAGACGCATCAATGACGAGGCATATCACTGACCCACTGAAGCGAAGCTGGGAAAGCTCCAGCCGGACATGGATGAGATCAAGAAATCGTACATGGAGAAGGGTTAGTTTTTTCAGGCAAGAACCATGGACAATGAGGTGAATAATGTCTTTTGAGGAATTGGGTTGGTTAGCAGCTTGTGTACTCCTGCTCGTGATCGGTGCGCGTGTGAAGGGGTAGTTGTAATGTTTTGTAGATAGACAGCAGCCAAGATCCCACCACTTAGTATTAAGCAGGGTACGGGTGGGGCGTTTCGAATGGGGGTCGTGCGACCATCGGCCCGGGGCCGCCGGTCGTAAATCGCAAATGCGAACATCCC
This sequence comes from Acidobacteriota bacterium, assembly GCA_036344375.1. Classification (GTDB taxonomy): domain Bacteria; phylum Acidobacteriota; class UBA890; order UBA890; family UBA890; genus UBA890. Next base: position 3,495 of record JAYYTT010000203.1, read on the forward strand.
GTTGAAACGCTAAGCAATCAATTTTGTAGGACTCGTCGACCTAGATCTCTTTGCATAGTTAGCATGTTCACGTTATGACCTATGACATCTCCGTTGTTCTCGTGCTGCTCGTGGTCGCGATGGTTGCGTTTTTTCTCGAACGTATATCGATCGATGTCATCACCCTGTC
>JAYYTT010000204.1:0-3605 GCA_036344375.1 Acidobacteriota bacterium
TGATAGCTCAAAACACAGTCCATCGTGCGTCCTTGGGTGAGTGTGGCAATCTCGGCACTCGATTTCGAGGCCGGTTTGCTTGTGTCAATCGAGTCGATTTCGTGAGCCACGGTGTAATGAAAACACACCTCGAGCCGATCAAGCAATCAAACAACCAATCGACTCATTAGAGAGAGAACCAGCCCTCCGGTCCACGTTAGCCCGGGATTCCCGCACAACAAGTGCAGTCGGGCCTTCTTAATCGTTCTGTTTTTCGTAAACCAGGACGCGTCCTTTGTTCATCCAGTCGATTCTTTCCTCGAGGTCAGGACGGCAATGGAACCCCTCCAGAATAAATAGAAGTCTGAGGAAGTCCTTATTCAACAAGGTGATGTGGGTTGGGTCGACTTCGAACTGAGTTGTTACGTCGAGCAGGTTCGAAGGGTTGGGATGGAATCTTGTTGTGATGTACACGTATTTAGAAGAAATACGGCAGATGTTGCGCACCGCCTCACGAACCTGAAGAACAGTTAAATGCTCGAAAACCTCCCGGCAAATCACGAGATCGTAAGAATCTTCGGCGACGAGATGGTCACCAACCGAGCCAACCATAATGCGATTACGCACCTCCGCCGGGGCAATTGCCACAACGTCGGGACTATGATCAATACCATCGGCAACAATACCGACTTCGTGGAGTAAGAACATCAGAACGCCCGGGCCACAGCCCATGTCGAGAACCCTTGAGGGCGAGAAAACTTCCTTGATGACATCGGGGTGGCGACCCTCAATCTTGCGTCTTGATTCGAGCGTGTAGCGATTGTCGCCTTCGCGCCAATTATTGGTGAAATACCCTTCATCGTAGTCAGCAGCACCCACCTTGGTCTGGTTAAAAACACGTCCCTCGAACTCTGTCACAGAAGGATCAGTTTCCTGTCGGGGCCAGTACACCTGAAGGATGCGGCTTGAAGAATCAAGGACGGTATCCAAATAGACAATTTCGATACCGTGCGCAGCGCAGATTTCCTCCTGACGCTTAGGAAGGCTTCCTTCCCAGTCCTGGCCTTTCACGTAATATTGAGGCCGGAGCTGCTCAAGTACGGATTCGGTATCGAATTGATTGATATGTGTGTAGTCGACCAATTTAATCGCGTCTACAATTGCGGCTCGTTGGGACTCCGGCATAAAAGGATTGCGCTTAGTAGATACGTAACGGTCGGAAGCAACGTTGCAGAGCAAGGGAAGCTCGAGCAGCGCAGCCTCCTTGAAGTAAGCAAGGTGGCCGGTGTGAAAGGGGTCGAAGGCCCCGTCGACCATGGCGACCTTGCCCCGGTAGGATTCCAGGTCATTGAATTCAAGAATCATAAAACTGCTTCCCGGCCAATCAAGCGGACCATTGCTCCCTTCAAGACCCCACAATATTGGTAGTCATCGCCTGGAAAGTGTAGTGCGCAATGACAAGCTACGCTGCCACCAGCGAAGCTCTCCGAGCGGAAAAGAAAGATAGTTGCAGTCTCAATCAATAGGCCAATCTTCAACGGGAACTCCCCACGATGGAGGTATTCGGGCGCTCCTTTGCGTTAGCATGGGGTCACGATGCTAGGCTGGCTATCCAATCGACACAAGAAGCATCCATGGTTGATGGTCGCAGTCGGGGTCTATCTAGCCCTTTCGGCTGTCGATCTCATGCGGGTGGTTATTTTCGAGGGCCCCGACACCAACGACACTGGCTTTTACCCATGGGAGACAGTAGCGGCACCTGACGACCCAGACACAGCAATTCAATTTCACTGGTCGGCTACTGAGGGCGCGATGCTTCGCCCGGTAGAAGGATCTGTTCTAAGGTTGCTCTTTTATAACACGCGGCCAGTAATGCTCGATGCTTTGCCGGTATCCATAACAATTAGTGATCAATTCATCGATAGGATCACGTTGTCGCAGCAAGGTTGGCAGACTCACGCATATTACCTGCCTCCGATTCTCGGTACTGACAACTGGGCGGCTGTGGAACGTGGGTGGGCAGCGCGTAGAGGAGAAAATGCAGCCGAGTCGAGTTTGCCAAGTGTTGGGTGGCAAGAACTCAGGCCTTGGCACCGGCGTCCAAGTCCACCGTCGATCTGGATTAATATCAACCCCGAAAGCACCTTCGTCCCAAGCAAGCTGCTAGAGGTAGATGATGATCGAGTCTTGGGTGTCGCCGTCGCCGACGTTGAATGGGAACATGAGTTGGCCCCCTATGGAATCGGCCTGTCCCCTTGGGAATCAGATGAAACAGGAGCGGAATTCCGCTGGACGGGCCGCTGGGCTAGCTTGCCATTGCAAGCTAATGGGACGGAAGCAATGATCTCGATATGGTCCCGCCATCCTGATATTGAACAACAACCCGTTGTCGTCGACTTCTTTTGGAACGCCGCCCTGAAACATACGGTGGAACTGTCGGGGCCAGAAGAAGTGGCGGTGCGCATTCCCGTTGATGTGACGCGAGGGACCCGAGGCGTTCTCAGTTTAAGGGTCGATCGGACCTGGAACACGCTAGTTACTGGGATACCAACGGAAACTCATGAGCGCGGCGTCGGAATCAGCCGAGTCAAGTGGCGGTGAGAATAATTTCATGATTCGGGGAGGTGTTCCCGAATTAGTGAGTAAACAAACGGCGGTCCTAAGAAATTCTGCCCCGTTCATAGCTGATAACGTCGCTCAAAATCTCACGCAAATCCCGCTTCGGCTTCCAACCGAGTAATTCGTGAACCCGCCCTGTGTCCGGAACGCGACGTTCCATGTCTTCAAAACCGGGCGCGTAGGCTTCGCTGTAGGGCACCTTGGTAATTTGTGAGTCACTCTCGGTCATTTCGACCACGCGTTCAGCAAGCTCCTGAATAGAAACTTCTTCGGTCCCCCCGATGTTATAAACTCGACCGGGTGCGTCGGGATGGCCAGCTAGCCCCAAGATCGCAGTAACAACGTCGCGGACATCGCAAAAACAGCGCCGCTGGCTACCATCCCCGTAAACGGTAATCGGCTCACCACCAAGCGCCTGGCGGATGAAACGCGGCACAACCATTCCATACTGGCCCGTCTGGCGGGGCCCAATCGTGTTGAAGAGCCGGAAGGGCACCACGTCGAGACCAAACTCCCGCCAATAGGCCAGACCAAGGAACTCATCAACCATCTTGCTGGCGGCATACCCCCAGCGACTTTTGCTAGTAGCCCCCAAAAGCACATCGTCCTCTTCCGCGAAAGGAAATTTGCTCCCTTTGCCATAAACCTCTGATGTGCTTGCTATAAGGACCCGGCATTTATTCCGCAGCGCCACCCTGAGAACTTCTTCGGTGCCCATAACGTTAGTTTCAATCGTTTGCACGGGATGTTCGACTATCAACTTAACCCCGACCGCCGCCGCCAGATGGACGATTACATCAGCCTCAGAGGCCATCTGTTCCATAACACCCCTGTCAGTAATGCTGGCTTGCTCGAAACGATGATTGGGATGTCCAAGAAAATGTGTAACGTTGTCCATTGATCCGGTAGCAAGATTGTCGATGGCGAGTACGCGGTCGCCACCAGCCAGGATCGCCTCTGTAAGGTGTGAGCCAATGAAGCCCGCGCCACCGGTCAAAAAGAAAGTT
>JAYYTT010000205.1:0-3347 GCA_036344375.1 Acidobacteriota bacterium
GGTTTACCGTCGAAAAAGCGCGTGGAACAGCCGTAATTTCAATCAACGTACCACCCGCGAATACCTACAACTTCGAACTCATGAAAGAGTTCGACTCCATAATTGAAGACGTTCGCCTGGATACTGATGTCAACGTCGTTATCCTGACTGGAAATGACAAGATTTTTTCTGCGGGCGCTGATATCAATATGCTCAAGCAGAGTGATCCAACGTTTAAGGCAACATTCTGCCTGCACTGCCAAGAAACCCTCCTCGAACTAGAGCGGACACCCAAAATTGTCATTGCTGCAATTAACGGACACTGCGTTGGGGGCGGCCTTGAAATCGCTTTGGCATGCGATCTTCGGTTCATGCGCACTGGAGGCCAAATTGGGCTCCCGGAAGTCACGCTTGGCGTCCTTCCTGGTACAGGCGGAACACAACGACTTCCGCGGTTAATTGGCAAGGCACGGGCGCTTGATCTCATGATTACGGGCCGAACCATCTCATCCGAACAAGCGCAGGACATCGGTTTAGTCAATGAAGTGAGCGATGGTGATGCGGTGGAGTTTGCAAAAGAATACGCCGCCACGCTGAACTCGGGTGCGATCCGGGCGATAGGCCTTATCAAGGTCGCCGTCCAAGAGGGAGTTGAAATGTCTCTGAATAACGGGCTGGCTCTAGAACGGGAACTACAGAACAGGCTGTTCGTGACAGAGGATGCGCAGGAAGGGCTGCAGGCTTTTATCGAAAAGCGTACGCCCGATTTCAAGGGGCGCTGAGAGTGCGACCGCGTTGCTACATCGCAAGTATCGGTGGAACGAACAGGGGAGACTGAGCGATGTCCATAGAAGTTGGCGACGTCATCCGCGGTGCGCCTAACAAGCTTTACATCGCCGGCGAGTTTCAAGATGCCGCTGGGGGAGAAACATTCCCTACCTTCAATCCCGCAACGGAAGAAATGATCACGGAAGTGTCCTCTGCTGGGCTGGAGGATGTGAACGCTGCCGTTGCGGGCGCGCACGAGGCTTTCGAAAAAGGCGATTGGTGCGAGATGAGCGCTCGGGAGCGCGGACGGATTCTCTGGCGAATCGGCGAGTTGTTGCGAGCCAACGTTGAAGAGATCGCACTCCTTGAAACAATCGATAACGGAAAACCGATTTTCGAGTCGCTCTATGTGGACATTCCAATGGTTGCGGAAGTCTTTCAATACTACGCGGGCTGGGCAGACAAGATGCATGGTGAAGTAGTCCCGGTCAGTGGAAGAGCTCTCGACTACACGCTACGCGAGCCGCTCGGGGTAATCGCGGCTATCGTGCCATGGAACTTTCCTCTTCTTTTAGCCTCGTGGAAAATTGCGCCCGCATTGGCGATGGGAAACACCGTCATCGTCAAGCCTGCGAGTAACACACCGCTGACTGCCTTGAAGTTGGCTGAGATCGCTGCGGAAGCTGGGCTGCCACCTGGCGTACTTAATATCGTCCCGGGCAGAGGTAGCGTCGTGGGCAATGCGCTGGTGGAGCACCCGGATGTCGCCAAGATTGCGTTCACAGGAGAGACGGCTACGGGGCAGGGCATCTTGCGGAAATCTGCGGATACTCTCAAGAAAATTACGCTCGAACTGGGAGGAAAATCGCCAAACGTAGTTTTCGCCGATGCCGACCTTAAGGCTGCTGCAGCAGGGGCAACAATCGGTATCTTCTACGGCAAAGGAGAAGTGTGCGCGGCTGGCTCAAGACTGTTTGTTGCAAAATCGGTCGCAGAAGAATTCATTGAGCGGGTGATTGCGCGGGCGGAAAAAATGGTTCCAGGGGATCCGATGGACCCAAAAACTCGGATGGGGGCGCTCGTTTCGAAAAACCAAATGGATACGGTGCTCGGCTACGTTGAGACCGGCAAGACTGAAGGGGCTAGATTGCGCACTGGCGGGGACCATGCACCTATTGATGGTAAAGGGTATTTTTTACGGCCGGCGGTGTTTGACAAGGTCGATAACAACATGACCATCGCACAAGAAGAAATATTTGGGCCTGTTTTGGCGGCGATCGAATTTGAGGACGAAGACCACGCTATAAGCCAAGCCAACGATAATCCTTATGGTTTGGCCGCCGCTGTGTGGACTCGCGATGTTGGTCGTGCTCACAGAGTGGCCAGCAAGCTTAAAGCTGGGACTGTTTGGGTCAACACTTATAACCGTTACGACGCGGCTGCACCATTTGGTGGGTACAAGGAAAGTGGTTACGGTCGTGAACTCGGTATGCACGCGCTCGAGCACTACACGCAGGTGAAGAACGTATGGGTCGATCTGAGTTAGTGCCACGGTGAAGCGATATCGGTAGGCAACTGCATGTTCGATTTTCGACAGACTAGACCAGTTGTGCTTGCTGGGGCCGTGCGGACCCCCATCGGAAAGTTCGGAGGGGAGCTAAGGGCGTTGAGCGCGGTCGAATTAGGAGTTGCCGCAGCTACCGAGGCGCTTAAACGCGCGGGCATTTCGACCGATGAGGTGGATGAAGCAATTTTCGGACATGCGCGGCAAGCAGGTGCTGGACCAAACCCCGCACGGCAGGTTTCGATCGGCGCAGGGGTCGCCGAGTCCACGCCGGCCTTTACGGTTAATCAGGCATGCGCTTCCGGTCTGAAGGCGGTAATGCTCGCGGCCCAAACCGTTGCTCTTGGCGGGGCGGACGTAGTTCTCGCGGGTGGCATGGAAAGCATGAGCAACACCCCCTACTTGCTGCCTGAAGCTCGATTCGGATACCGGATGGGCAACGCCAAAGTGGTAGACGGTATGTATCGTGATGGGTTTATGTGCCCATTGTGTGGGGACCTGATGGGGGCAACTGCTGAACGTCTAGCCCGGAGGTATCAAATTAGCCGAAAAGCTCAAGATGGCTACGCAATCGAGACGCATCGTCGGGCTCAGGCCGCACGGGTGGATGGCCGCTTCCATGATGAAATTGTTCCAGTTGAAGTTCCTACACCGAGAGGGGAGTCGGTCGTCGTTTCTACCGATGAACACCCGCGTGAAGACCTGACGGTAAAGCATCTGGCTAACCTTCCGCCTGTTTTCAAGGAGAACGGAACAGTGCACGCGGGCAACAGTAGCGGTGTAACGGATGGAGGCGCGGCTGTCCTTGTAATGTCAGAAGAAGCAGCTAAGCGCCATGAGGTGAATGTGATGGCGCATATCATTGCTGCAACTCAAGCGGGTGTTTCCCCATCCATAATGGGAATGGGACCAGTCCCGGCTATGCGAGAGCTAATGGAGTTCTTGAAGATTCGTATTGCGGACATCGACTTGATCGAACTAAATGAGGCTTTTGCCGCGCAGGTGTTGGCTGTCGATCAAGAACTTCAACTGGACC
>JAYYTT010000206.1:0-2496 GCA_036344375.1 Acidobacteriota bacterium
CTCAAATGTGATTTTTGCGCCCTCGGCGGGCGAGTTGATAGTCGCTGACATTTTGTCAATCCAATGTGTACGGGCGCGCCGTGAGCGTGCCGGGTCGCAGATCAGCGCGAAGTTCGCGACATCAAAAAACCGCGGTCTTCGGACGCATTTTCGGATACTCGGAAGCAGGCAAATCGAAACTGGCACGCGACGCTCGAGAGGGCGTAAAAGCAGGTTGCCAGACTGGGATAATTTTTACACGAGACCCCTGGCAGGGCAAGAAAAACGGCGGGTGCCACCTAACTCTGCTCTTCCGGTGACAGTGCCTGGACATTGATTGCGTGGTGAATGGTACCTTCGCATAAAAAGTCTGCTAGTTGTTGGGCAATTCCTTCGCCAATCTTCTCCTGCGCCTCTAATGTTGCCCCGCCAAGATGTGGCGTGCCTATGAAATGCGAATGGGCAAGCAAGTCTAGATTTACTTCCGGTTCTTGCTCGAATACGTCAAACGCTGCGCCTCCTGTATGGCCGGATTCAAGACTCGACAATAAAGCCTTCTCATCCACAAGGCCTCCGCGGGCACAATTGATTACCTTCGCACCGGGTTTCATCGATGCCAACGCATCGGCATCGATTAGGTGGTGTGTTTCCCTGTTAAGCGGAACATGGACAGTCAGTACATCGGCTCGTGAGAGCAGTTCAGCCAGCGACACAATCTCGATTCCCACATCTGCTGCAACACGCTCAGAAACATAAGGGTCGGAGGCAATGACTTGCATTTCGAACACATGTGCCCTCCGAGCAACCTCGCGACCGATACGCCCCAAGCCAATAACGCCAAGAATCTTTCCTGAAAGCTCAACACCGAGGTATGGTTTTCGGTCCCAGGTACCTGCACGCAATGCGGCTGAAGCTTGCGGTATGTTACGGGCTAAGGCGAGCATAAGAGCGACCGTATGCTCCGCAGCGGTAATGGTGTTGCCCCACGGCAGGTTCATAACCAGAACCCCAGCCTCGGTCGCTGCCTGAACATCAATGTTGTCGACCCCTGCGCCAGCCCTTCCGACAACCCGCAGAGCAGAACCAGCGTTGATCGTGGCAGCATCGACGAAGTGGTGGGAGTGCACAATAACGCCAGCGAAAGGCTCGATAACGTCAGCAAGGGAACCAGGTTTATGTTCGGGCTGATGATCTACATCGCAACCAGCCGTTTCCAGGATTTCGATGCCACGGCCTTTTAACGTGCCACATACAAGAATCCTGGGGTCCCGCAACTTCATCGCGTGGACCCTTCATGGCCCTGGCCCGATGCCAAGCTGGCAACTGCGGCAGCCATTCCGGCACCCATGGAAACATCGTGGCCCCGGTCGGCAAGCACCCCCTCAAGCGCAGCAAGGACCGCAAGAAGATCTAGGTCATCGACATAACCAATGTGACCGATACGGAAGATGTGGTCCTTCAGTTCGCCCTGGCCCCCCGAAAGCTGTGCACCATAATGGTCACGCATCGCGGCGACTATATCCGGACCGGTCCCGGATACTGGCGCCTTGATCGCCGTGACTGCTGGACTAGGCGCTGAAGAGAGCAGCTGGAGATCGAGCGCGACCATGGCCGCCCGGCAAGCTGTCGCCAGTCGATCCGCATTCCTTTCAAGTGCCTGGATACCTCCAACTTCGTCAATTGCCTTGAGGGAAGCCTCTAGCGCCAACAACAAACCAATTCCCGGAGTGAAGGGTGTCTGCGATTTCTCCGCTGACGCAGCATATTTCGCCAAATCAAGATAATAGCGGGGACTTGCAGATCTATTGCCGATCAATTCCCAGCCACGCGGTGAACAAGCGACAAACGCCAGCCCCGGTGGAATCATGAAGGCCTTCTGCGCCCCACCGACGACCGCTTCAAGGCCCCACTCATCAGTAGCAATCGGCAACGCCCCAACCGACGTAATTGCATCGACAACAGTTACAACTTCTGGCTCGACATCACGAACAGCATCCACGATTGCTCGAACGTCACAGATAGTTCCTGTGGATGTCTCGCTGGCGGTCAGGAACAAGCCCCGCACCGGCGCAGAATGTTCCACCATCACTGCTACGTCCGCAGGCACAACCAACTCTCCCGGGGCAAGAGCCAGCTCAAGGACTTCTAGCCCATAGGCCACAGCGATCTCGACCCAGCGCGCACCAAACTTGCCACCGGCTACGACAACAACCCGATCACCGGCGGAGAACAAACTAGCAAGTGCCGCCTCCATGGCACCAGTTCCCGAGCTTGTAAGGACAGCGACTGGGCCTTGCGTTCGGAACGCGTCCCTCAGGCCGAATTGAATGCGATCAAAACACGCGGCAAACTCAGGTGTGCGGTGATAAGGTACCGGCCCTGCCGCGGCTCGAATCGCTTCTGGATGCAACGGCGTTGGACCAGCCGTAAACAAGCGGGGCTTCTTGAGCATGAGCGTATTGTTGCAGAGGACTCATCTACGTGCTATTCGCAACGTGTGAGTATTGAATTCTTTTG
>JAYYTT010000207.1:0-7774 GCA_036344375.1 Acidobacteriota bacterium
GTTCCATCCGACGGCGGTACCCACCGACAAGTTTCCGAGGGCAACTACAATTATGGCAGCCCGCGCTGGAACCCTGACGGATCGACTTTCTATTTCTCCGGCTTGCTTGAAGAAGACGCAGAGTACCAGTGGCGCGAGTCAGACGTGTATGCCATGGATGTCGAAACAGGCGTAAGCACCCGGCTGACCGACCACCGGGGCCCCGATTCTGGGCCTGTCCCCTCGCCCGATGGCTCACTAATCGCATTCACCGGCAATGACTATACCGAGCAAACCTACATTGAGCGTGAAATGTACCTAATGAACGCCGATGGCTCGGAACGCCGCAGCTTGACCCCAAACCTCGACCGGTCTCCCAATATTATCGACTGGGCGCCGGACAGTTCAGGCGTGTACTTTGCAGTCAGCGAGCATGGCACCCGTAATTTGTACTTCGCACCGCTGACCGGTGAACCTCGCAAACTCACCGACGGAAACCATCAACTAACCGTTACTGATATCACCGAGGGAGGCATCGCGGTCGGCACACTGACTTCCTCTCATCAACCAGCTGAGATTGTCACGTTTGATCTCGACGATCCTGCCAATATCACCTTTCTGACAGACCATAATGGGCCGCTGTTCGCAGATCTTGAACTCGGTGAGGTCGAAGAAATCTGGTACAAGTCGGTAAACGATTTCGACATCCAAGGCTGGGTTATCAAACCACCGAACTTTGACTCGTCCCGCAAGTATCCATTGATGCTTTCGATACACGGTGGACCGCACGGCATGTATGGCGTTGGCTTCAATTTCGGCTGGCAGAACCATGCCGCTAACGACTACGTCGTCCTCTACACCAACCCGCGAGGTTCATCTGGTTATGGCACCAACTTCGGTAATGCCATCAACCGTGCCTACCCTGGCAATGACTTTGACGACCTGATGAACGGTGTCGACACAGTAATTGCCAATGGATATATCGATGAATCCAACATGTACGTCTACGGCTGTTCGGGTGGCGGCGTGCTTACCGCCTGGGTGGTTGGCCACACCGATCGCTTTTCGGCAGCTTCATCAAATTGCCCAGTCATTAACTGGCTTTCTTTCGTTGGTACTACCGACGGGATTAGTTGGTATCGAAATTTCGACAACCTGCCGTGGGAAGACGCGGGCGAACATCTGCGGCGGTCTCCGCTCATGTATGTTGGCAACGTCACCACTCCGACGATGCTAATGACAGGTATCAACGATCTGCGCACACCGATGTCACAAACCGAAGAGTTCTACGCGGCGCTCAAAGTGCTACGAGTACCGACGGCGATGATTCGTTTTAACGATGAATGGCACGGAACAACTTCGAATCCATCAAATTTCTTGCGCACCCAGCTATATCTGCGCCACTGGTTTGAACTTCATATGACTGACGACGCGGCACCGAAACAACTGCAGCAGACAATGGCCAAGGAGAGCGGCCAGCAATAATAGGGAGGCAGTAAGGCCCGAGGAACCGTCAACGGCGCAGTAGTACGTTCAGGATGATGGTGAGAACGATCGAGAGGAGAATGCTCGTCGCCAGCGGCATGTAGACGCGGGCCCCTCCCCACTCGAAGCTCAGGTCGCCCGGCAGGCGCCCCAGGTAGGGCACTCGCGGTCCTAACACCAGTGCCAGTCCCAGCAGTAGCAGGACGGTACCAGAGAAAATTAACAGCTTTCCGAGTTCATTCATAAACGATCATCATAGGGGCAAGGATCCGTTAGGACCACGATTCTCTTCAGAAACCATATCAATGATCCAACCATGATCTAATGAACTGTCAGTTTGGTGTCAGGGATGACAATGCGGCTAAGGATTAAAGTGAACAGCGGCGCGCAGAGCGAAAGCGTCGGCAAGCTCGACGATGGTTCGCTCCAGGTTCGCACTCGAGCGCCAGCGAGCAAGGGAAAGGCCAACAAACGCGTCCTTGAGCTTCTCGGGGAATACTTAGACATGGCCCCCAGCGACCTTGAGATCGTTGCCGGGCACAGCAGCCCCGTGAAGCACATCGCGGTAAGACGACGCGGCGGTTGATCACAAAGAGCTGATCAAGCATGGCAGTTTACGGGGCCAGAGGAATGGTCGTGATGACCGTTTAGATTAGCCCGAGGCCAAGAAGCAAGACCATCGCAACCGCGATGGGGATCACGAACATCATCAGGGGCTTCCAAGCAGCCGACACCTGGATCCTGCCAGCACCCATATTAGTCTCCAATTGAAAATCGTCGAATCCCCAGGCGAATACGACATACAGCGACAAAACCCAACTGCCCGCCGCCAACATGAATCTGCCCGTCACCATGTCGACAAATGCAAACAGATCCATTTCAAAGATCTGTAAGCCAGACCATGGACCCTGCGAGAGTACAATCGGCGTTGACAACCCAGCCAGCAGCACCGCGAAGCCCCATGTTGCCGTGCGCCGTTTCATCGAGAAGAGATCGGTAAGGCTGCTGGTAAGTACTTCCTGCACCGCACCGGCGGAAGTAATCGCGGCCAAGATCAACAAGAAGAAAAACCCGGCGCCAAAAACCTGGCCTGCCGGCATCTGACCAAATAAGTTGGTCATCGTCAGAAACAATAATCCCGGCCCCTGGTCGGGTTCGAGGCCGAAGGCAAACAGCGCCGGGAAGATTACCAAGCCGGCCAGAAAGGCGACAAACGTGTCGGCTAAAACGACGACTGCGGCGCTTCCCGGAACGTCAGTGCTCCGGCGGTTCAGGTAGCTCCCGAACCCAAAGGCTGCCGCCATGCCGATACCAATGGAGTAGAACGTCTGGCCCAAGGCATCGAGGATCGTTCTACCGTCGATAGCCGAAAAATCGGGCGTCAGGTACCACCACAGCCCCTCCGATGCCCCGGGCAGGGTCATCGAGCGAAGTGCCAGAATCACGAGCAGGACAAACAGTACAGGCATTGCCATCTTAGCGACGCGCTCTAGGCCATCCCGTAACCCACGGCTGACCATGAGGCCGAGAAACGCAATCACCAGATACGTGTAACCCAAAACGGGTCCCGGTGTGGCGATAAACGACGTGTAGGTAGCCTCCAAGGAACCAACAGAAGACCCGGCCAGGCTACCCGAGACGATCATCACGAAGTAACCGATGATCCAACCGATGAGCATCACGTAATAGGACTGGACAAGTACTGCCGCCAGGCAACCAAGCCATCCAATCGAGTTCCAGAGGCTAAATCTCGAACCAGTCAGGCGCCTCATGCCAGCGATTGGAGTGAGTTGAGCCTTTCTTCCGAGACCCATCTCTGCAGTCATCAGGGGAATACCAATCAACACAGCGAAGATTACGTACACCAAGAGGAAGGCGCCGCCACCATTCATCCCGGTCAAGTACGGAAAGCGCCAAACGTTACCAAGGCCGATCGCAAAGCCCGCCGTCGCCATCAAGAAACCAAAGCGGCTGGCCCAAGTCTCGCGTCCGCTACTCACCGCACCCGGTTTCCACTTGTGCGTATTCCAGCCATTGAACTCACCTCAACATGTCTCGGCCCACTTACGGTCCGTGGCCTACTGGTCGCGCCAAAACTGACCGAGCACAAAACCCCGGAGGTCACACATTCCAAGTTCCCGCACTCTATTCCGCTTCCACCATCGCGCACCGCCGGGGGTCACCACGCCCGCTGCGCTCACCAGTGGTGGGATTTATCCAGATGCCTTCAAACGATCCCAAGCCCCAGTTCCACTGGTTTACTGGTTGCAACTGCAAACCGAGAGCAATCGCAGCGTCCCGAACGTTTTCGTTGAGATCAACCTCAACTGCCGGAAACATGCCACTGGCCCCATACGCTTTACCGAAACGTGGCAGGTTGATCGACTCATGGATCGGGATCCCGAAGTCAATCATGTTGCTGGTGTTTTGTACGATATTTTGTAACAGGCTGCCGCTGGGAGAGCCAGATGCGAGAACCGGTTTGCCATCTTTCATGACCATGTTGGGGGCTACATAGACACTCGCGCGGTGTCCCGGCTTAGGCATGATGCGGTTGAAGTGTGCACCCGACGCCACGATCGTCACACCGGCACAGAACAGCCCATTACTCCAGGGAAGGGACATGCAGGAATGAAGAATAGTCGCCACATTGCCCGCACTGTCAACTGTCGTGACGTGGCAGCTTCCGGGGGGCGGCATCTGGGGGTTTTCGATGGGCAGGCCCATCTGTAGCAGGTCAAACCGCATCTTGGCGTATTCCTTCGACGTAATCAGGTCAAGGGGCAGCGGATGGCTTGCCGGATCCGGTTGTTTCCCGCCTTCCATAAACACGAGATCTGTGGCCCTTGCCATTTGCCACATCGTTTCCGCCGATTCTGTTGGCGGACCGAGTTTTTCGATCTCGACATTTTCAAGGATCTGTAATATCTCAATTATGTGCGTACCACCGTTGTCGGGGGGCGGTGATCCGACCAGCTCGTAGCCACGGTAGCTACCTCGCGCTGGTTCGTCGTAGCGCACGTCATAGCGCTCAAAGTCCTCGAGGGTAACCACCCCACCGGCCGCCTGTACGATCTCCGAGTATTCACGTGCAAAATCGCCAAAATAGAAATAATCATTGCCCTCTTCGGCAAGCCGCTCAAGCGTATCTGCAGCCTGCTTCTGGTAGAGCAACTCCCCAGGGTCGACGAGCCCCCCGTTAGGGAAAAAGATCTCACGGCCGGTATCAGTAACCCCGAGCGTTGGGCTTTGCGTGAACATCTCGCCCCAGAGAAACGGGTGAATTTCGAAACCATCCCGAGCGTAGGAAATTGCCGCGGAACACAAATCTTTTGAAGGCTTACTACCATGACGTGCCAGCGAAGCTTCGTAGCCAGCCCAAAACCCAGGTATCCCAACACCCAGTCCGGTAGCAGTGGCCGTTGGGCCCCAACCTGTAAGCGGGGCCAACGGGGCGTTCATGCCACCATTGACGTAACTGGTTTTGCCAGTTGCTGCATCGTAGTAAAGCATCGAGAGCACACCTGTAATCCCAGTCATATGGGGCTCCACTACGCATTGAGTTACCGAGGCACAGAGGGCAGCGTCGGCAGCATTGCCGCCAGCACGCAAAATGTCGGTGCCAGCTCTTGTTGCCAGTGGGTGGGCGCAAATGACCATTCCAGCAGATCCGGAAGCAGCTTCTTTTGAACCAAATACTGCTTTGCCGATCAAGCGGCGTCGTTCTTCAGGATCGGCAACCGACCCAGGCGTCGCACCACGGGCCTGGACACTGCCAAGAAAGGATGCTCCGGAACTTTGAGCAACAGCACTTGGGCCCGTGCGAGCAATACCAAAGCCCCTGTCACCCCCATTGATGACCTCGGCCCTGGCAGTAGTAGAACCGAGGACTCCGGCTGCCACCGCTCCGCTGGTCGCCAACTTCAAGAATTGCCTACGGTCAGCTGACATCGTCGTCCCCTTTTGTTCGATTGACGAATTCTTCATGCTATTCACTCGACAAGTAATAACCGGTCATGGAACAAATGGCCGTCGGCTGGAGAAGGGTGCTCAAGTCATTAATCAAAGAAACAATCGTGCAATTCCTTTCACGCCTGCTAATCCTGCCTATTACCGAAACGCCGGATTCCAAGGAAATCAACCGGCCAAACAGTTTCACTCTTCACAGCCAGATCACCCAAAACCTCGCCTATCACCGGTGCAAACTTGTAACCATGACCGGAAAAACCAGCACCGATGACAACTTGTGGGTGCACCGGGTGGCGCGCAACCACAAAATGCTGGTCAGGCGTAACGGTGTACATACAAACAACATGCTCGGTCCGCCCACCAACGAACCCGGGGAACGTTTGCCTGACGAAATGGCGGACCGGGGGCTCATCGTCGGGAAGCAGGTCGCGGTCAAGCACACCAGGATTGTCGATCGGGGTCTTAGCAAAATGCTCGGCAACCTTCAGGCCTTTGTCGTCAACCGAGGGAAACCCGTAGAAATGACCAGAGTCCGTTTCAACGTAAAACGTTGGAAAACAGTCGGGCAGGAACTGCTCGGCACCGTCCGTTTCGTACCAGAAAAGGACCTTGCGCCAAACCTCTGTCGGAATTCCAAGCTCTGTGAGTTCTGGTGCCGCCCACGCGCCAGTGGTGAGTACGAGGCTTCGGGCCGTCACCTCGCGTGAAGCTGTCCCAACGACAACGCCCTCGTTGCATACCTCCCAAGACACCACCGGTTCCTGGAAGAACAGCTCGGCACCTGCGGCCTCCGCTTGCAGGATGTGTTGCTCGACGCAGTCTTCGACTCTCAAATAGCCGCCGTATGGGTCAAGGAAGCCAACCGCACGGGAGTCGATCAAAAACTGCGGAAAACGGTCCCGGACCTCGGAGTAGCTAAGACGCTCGTGCATCACGCCATGCGCAGCGTAGCTTGCTTCGAGACCCTTGATGGACTCGGAGTCGGGCAGACCGCAAGTTAGGAAACCACACTGGTCGAATAAGGAGATTTTCGCCTCTCCTTCTAGTTCGGCCCACAATTCGTAGCTTCGATGCAGTAACGGGATGTAATCGGGGTGCTCAAAGTACGCCTTGCGGATGATTCGAGTGTGCCCGTGCGAACTCCCCAGGTCATGGGCAACACCATGGCGCTCTATGCCACAGACACTCACGCCACGCCGGGCAAGAGAATAGGCTGTGGCAGCGCCCATGCCCCCAACCCCGATAATGATCACATCGTAGTCGTATGTCATCGGCGTACTTCAGATGGTCTCCGACATCAAAAAAGAAGAGCTTAGCAGCCCATTGATTACCCGCCACGAAGGGGAGGAAGAAAAAGCCAAAGTAGGGTCATGCGAAGCATGACAGCATTGATAGCGTTGGCGTATGGGCTGTGAACCCCTATGTATAAAGGGTTACAGTGGCACCTAACGACCTGAGACTTGACTAGGAACCATCAATACGCAGGAGGTGGCATGGTACGAGTGCGAAAAGGTTTAATGAAGAGACTTCCGGTTGCCGCTGGTCTTGTCGCGGGGATATTCGTGGCCACCCTATTCGCTAGTCAAACAACAGCTATCGGCGAAGCATTACCGCAAGATCCAGCTGTGACCATGCAAATCCAACAGGCGCTCAACAACTTTCAGGTTCAGATGCAGAGCCAGCTAACCATGATTCAGACAAAGCTCAACACGCTGGAGCGAGAGGTCCGCGACATGCGCTTTCAACTCGATACCGGCGCATCAAACCGAAGTACCGCACCAGGGACAACGCCTGCGAACCCGGTCCCTGGAACAACGACCTGGAGTCGCATGGTAAGTCAGTCGAGCGAGTCGGAGCGCTTCGTCCTAAAAGCAGCCACCGGCCAGACTCTCGGGAATATGGGAATGACTTCGGACGGGCCAGCCCTGATTCTGTACGATGCCTCCGGCCAGATCTCAGCAGCGCTTGTCGCCACCCCGACTGGGCCCGAACTGCGAATGGCGGACACCAACGGCGTCCTGCAAACCGTCCTCCCGCAATAACTGGGGAGCAACTACGCGTTTGACTACCAATCGAGCCTAATTCAAAAAGTTGAGTAGACTTTGACTGTCATCGATTTGTTGATGAGATCTACTTGGCTTATGACGAAATTTTGATCACCATTGCTGCAATTGTCCACGAAGAAAAGGCTGAGTTCTCCCTTAGATCGTCTCCACGAACCGGCGAAAGTAGCAGACATCAAGCTGCCATCTTCCATAAATGTTCTGGCATCGCCTTCAAGTGTGCCTGAGTTCCGTTCACTGTCACCTGACGTCAAGTGCATTGTCGCAAAAACCCGGCC